>NZ_JBEXPH010000123.1:0-25938 GCF_040611955.1 Streptomyces sp. NPDC006510
GCTCGCCGCCGCGGGCGGGGGTGCCGTGGCCGGGGCGCTCACCGACCTGGGCATGAAGGGCGCGCTGCTCGGCCTCGCGGCGGGCGGCTGCGCGCTGATCGGGCTGCGGGTGGCGAGCTACGACTACCCGTCGCGCTTCGTCCACATGACCGCCGGTGTGGCACTGCCGCTGACCGCCGCGGCGCCCGCCGTGTACCTGATCGGCCGCGCGATCTCGTAGCGCGGGACCGTACCGCCCCGGGAACCGAAGAGGGGTGCCCGCTCGTCGATCACCCGGGGCGCCGTGCACGTTCGGTGGACGTGCGGGGCGCCGGGGGTCCGGCCGGATTGCAGGGTGGGGGAAGATCGGGCATGCGTGCACTGCGGATACTGCTGGTCATCGTGGTGGTTCTGGGCGGGATCTTCGTCGCCGTCGACCGGGCGGCGGTGTACTTCGCCGAGTCGGAGGCCGAGGGGCGGATCCGGATCACCGGTGCCACGATCGGCTCGACGGACGTCTCCATCAAGGGGTTCCCGTTCCTGACGCAGGTCGTCGGGGACCGGCTCGACGAGGTCGACGTCGAGATCACCGGCATCGAGACCGCCGCCAACGGCCGCAGGCTCCGGATCAGCAGGATGAACGCCGCGCTGCACGAAGTGAAGCTGGCCGAGGGCTACTCCAGCGCCACCGCCGCCCGTGCCACGGGCACCGCCGTCATCTCGTACGAGGACCTCACCGAGGCCGCCAGCGACGGCGTCGCCGTCGAGTACGGCGGCAACAACAAGGTGAAGGTGACCGGCACGGTCGACATCCTCGGCCGCCCGATCTCGCGCAGTGTGCTCTCCACCGTCACCCTGGTCGACGGCCACACGCTCCGGGTGCGCGCGGACGAGGTGCCGGGTGAGGGCATCCCCGGGCTGGAGGGGCTGGTGCGCAAGAAGACCGACTTCGACCGGGAGGTCGGCGGCCTGCCGAGCGGCCTGAAGCTGCAGAAGATCCAGCCGACCGCCGACGGCCTGGAGATCTCGGTCACGGGCACGGACGTGCGGCTCGCCGGCTGACGGGCTGCTGCGATTGATCACGAGGCGTGTTGGCCTGGGGAGTTAGCTGGTGGGTGATTCAGCAGGCCGTCGTGCGGACGGGCATGAGTTCGGTACTCGTCCTATGCCGGGTGGGCCGCTGGGCGGCGCGGTCGGGGGCGAGGGCGGCGATGGCCTGGTGGGTTTCCCCGTAGGTTTCGCGGCGGCCGGTGTATCGCTGGGTGGGCGCCACTGGCGTACTTCTGCATTCGCGTGCTCGACGCAGATCCGCCGGGAGGACTGACGGCGCTTGTGCTCGCGCCAGCCGTAGTGCTCGGTGAGCGGCCGCTCGCTGCACCGGCGAGGTCGCGGAGCCTGATCGATCGCTGACTCGCCGCGCTCGCCTGCAGCGGCCTCCAGGCCGTCGATGCAGGTCGCGACCGGGCCGGCTCTGGTCACCTGTGTGTGCGGTCCAGGCCGGGGCGCCCCCCGGGCGTTGTGCGGCCGACCCTTCAACCGGACTACGTCAGGACGAGAGGCACGGTGATGGTGAGGTGTTCGTCGGTGGTCGGCAGGGCGGTGGCAAGAGCGTTCATACGGGCTGCGAGGTGGCCGATCACCCGGCTGGTCAGTTCCTCGTCCCACTCCGCTGTGCCTTCCGGTGGCAGGCGCATCTCCTCCCTGGCAGGTGGGTTGTCACCGAGATAGCGCGCGGTGTCCATGTTGACGACCCAACAGGCCAGTGCGATCTTCACCTGCCCGGGTGCCGCCCACTGCACCCGTATGTGGGCGCACATGCTGAAGTCGTCCCCGCCGAATGTGACCGTCGTGGAGAACGACCTGCCACGGGGGTATTGCCGTATGAGCTTGAGTACTGCTGGTTCCACAACGGCTCGCGCCATAGGTTCCGTATACACCGTCTGCCCCCCTGTCGAGCCTGGCCTTCAGCATCCCAGACGGGGCCTGCGACGGACAGATCGGCTGTCGTCCCGACCGTTTCCCCTCCAGGGGAACGCTGTGCACCTCGTGGGCATGCGAACGGCGCCGCACCCTGGGGGATGCTGTTGGCCAATTCGGGACATGGCATGACGTCGGTCTTCAGGATCTGGCCCGGGTGGCTGGCTGCTGCGGAACAATCGCGGGACAGCCCTTAGGCCGCTCGTTCGGATCTGGCCGGGCTCGATCCGGCCTGATCCAGGCGACAGGCCCTGGATCGGCCCGTCCGGCGGGTCACGTCCCGCTCGCCGTATGCCTCGACGCCCCCGCGCGCCACATATTGAGACGGCTGTGTCCGATCCGTAGATGGCCGATGTCCCCCGACGGAACGGGAGCGGCGCGAGGGGCGCCTCGGCCCCATCCGAATCCCGGATGGCGGACGATCGCGTCTCAGAATGCGACACGGCGGTGACATGCCCGCCCGCACCTCCTTACGATCGGTCCCATGCAGTGCTCTATTGGCGGTCTCCCACAGCGGGGACGGGCGGATCTCACGAAGCGGCGGGCAGTGGACCTGTGCCGCGTCGCCGCCATGCTCTGTCGCACTGTCTGAGAGCCTTCGGCACCCCGCATTCCCCCGGCCCTTCGACCGACGTCAGGGCCCATCCCGATCGCCGTTGTACGTGTGCCGCACGCCGCGCCGCCGTACACCCGCATCACGCACCGTCTCGCAACATCTCGCCGCAGACTGCCCCGGAGGAGAACAGCATGAGCCGCAGTGACGTCCTGGTAGACGCCGACTGGGTCGAGGCCCGCATCGACGACCCGAAGGTCGCTCTCGTCGAGGTCGACGAGGACACCTCGGCGTACGAGAAGAACCACATCAAGAACGCGATCCGGATCGACTGGACCAAGGACCTCCAGGACCCGGTCCGCCGTGACTTCATCGACCAGGCCGGCTTCGAGAAGCTGCTGTCCGAGAAGGGCATCGGCAACGACACCACGGTCGTCCTGTACGGCGGCAACAACAACTGGTTCGCGTCCTACGCGTTCTGGTACTTCAAGCTCTACGGTCACCAGGACGTCCGCCTGCTCGACGGCGGCCGCAAGAAGTGGGAGCTCGACTCCCGCGACCTGGTCGACGGCGACCAGATCCCGTCCCGCCCGGCCACCGAGTACAAGGCCCAGCCGCAGGACCAGTCGATCCGCGCCTACCGCGACGACATCGTGAAGGCGATCGGCAACCAGAACCTGGTCGACGTGCGGTCGCCCGACGAGTTCAGCGGCAAGCTGCTCGCCCCGGCGCACCTCCCGCAGGAGCAGTCCCAGCGACCCGGCCACGTGCCGAGCGCCCGCAACATCCCGTGGTCGAAGAACGCCAACGACGACGGCACCTTCAAGTCGGACGACGAGCTCAAGGCGCTGTACGAGGCCGAGCAGGTCGACCTGGCGAAGGACACCATCGCGTACTGCCGTATCGGCGAGCGCTCCGCGCTCACCTGGTTCGTGCTGCACGAGCTGCTCGGCCAGGAGAACGTCAAGAACTACGACGGTTCGTGGACCGAGTACGGCTCCCTCGTGGGTGTGCCGATCGAGCTCGGCGCCAACAAGTAACTCCGCACGACCCGGACCAGCACGACCCCCGACCCAGAAGGACGAAACACATGTGTGGAGCAAAGGCCGGCGGCCCCGACGCTTCGACCATCAAGCCCGGTGAGACCACCATCCAGGGCAGCGTGACCCGCGACGGCGAGCCCGTCACCGGCTACGTGCGCCTGCTGGACTCGACCGGCGAGTTCACCGCCGAGGTCCCGACCTCGGCGACCGGACAGTTCCGCTTCTACGCGGCCGAGGGCACGTGGACGCTGCGCGCCCTCGTCCCCGGCGGCAGCGCCGACCGCACGGTCGTGGCGCAGACCGGTGGCCTCTCCGAGGTCGCGATCGCCGTCTAGCCGGTAGTTCCCGCCGCGGCCCGCGTGCCGCGACACAGATCGGCCGAAGGGCCGTACCCCAGGGGGTTGGACGCCTTCCTGGACGGGGTACGGCCCTTCGCGCCGTCCTGGCCGCTCCGGGCCGTGCCGGGGGCGGTCCGAGCCGTTCGTTCGGGCGGGGGCGGGGCCTACCCTGGAGACATGTACGCGCGACGCCGTCGCGGCTATTTCCTGATGATGGGCGGTTGCATCGTCCTCTTCGTATCGGCCTGGTCCTTTGTCAGGCTGTGGTCGATGCCCGCCGCGGTAGTGATGTGCCTCGTCGCGATGGTGATCCCGCCCATCGCGGCCGTGGTCGCCAACCGGCGGGGGCCGGAGGACCGCTGGTGGGACGATCCGTCCGGCGACCCGAAGTCCGACGAGTGGTGGGACGAACTCGACGGCAAGAAGCGGCGATGACGCCCCTTCGTCGGAATCAGTACCGGTGTCAGTACCGGCGTCAGTGCCGGTGTCAGTAGACGAGTGCCTGGACGTCGTCGGCCATGATCTCGCTGACGAAGACCTGGGCACCGGCGATCCGTACGCCCTCCAGGACGTCCTGCTCGGTGATGTCACGACGGGCCGCGCACTGCGTGCACAGGGTGATCCGGCCACCCGCCTGGATCGACTCGATCAGATCCGGCAGCGGCGCGGCATGCGGCAGTTCGAACTCGGCGGCGCGCCCCGGCAGCGCGAACCACGAGGACTCCCCGGTCAGCCAGAGCGAGACCTCCACACCACTGGCGACGGCGACCGCGGCCACCGTGAACGCCTGCGAGCAGCGCTCGGCGGAGTCGGCACCTGCGGTCACCTTGATCACGAGCTTCTTCGGCATAAGCCGAACTGTAATCGCCGGCCGGGGACAACCCCGGCGTCGCGGTGGCGGTGGCGGGCCGCCCCCGGGCCAAACCCCGAACCGGCGGGACGGGCCCCCACCCATTAGGCTGGGGCCCGGCCCCGTACTGCTGCCATAACGCTCGTTGCAAGGAGTTCCCGTGCTTGAGGCATTCTTCTCCGCCCTGCTGGTCCTGGTCTGCGTCGGCGTTCTCGCCTTCGCCGGTCTGACCGTGAAGAAGCTGTACCAGGGTCAGCGCTGACCTTCCACGCCCCCGCAGTCACCCCCACCTCTACAGATCGTCTGAGCCGCTCATGATCGAGATTCCGTCCGACCTCCACCCGGACCTCGTCCCGCTGGCCTTCCTCCTCGGCAACTGGGCGGGCGCGGGTGTGTCCGACTTCCCCGGTGCCGAGCAGTGCAACTTCGGCCAGGAAGTCTCCTTCAGCCACGACGGCCGCGACTTCCTGGAGTACGTCTCGCACAGCTGGGTGCTCGACTCCGAGGGCAAGAAGGTCAGGCCGCTGGAGTCCGAGTCCGGGTACTGGCGCATCGACAAGGACCGCAAGGTCGAGATCGTCATGTCCCGTGACCAGGGCGTCATCGAGATCTGGTACGGCGAGCTGGCCGATCAGAAGCCGCAGATCGACCTGGTCACCGACGCGGTGGCCCGGACCGCGGCCTCCGGCCCGTACAGCGGTGGCAAGCGTCTGTACGGCTATGTGAAGAGCGACCTGATGTGGGTCGGCGAGAAGGCCACCCCCGAGGTGGAGCTGCGCCCGTACATGTCGGCGCACCTGAAGAAGGTCGTCACCCCGGAGGAGGTCGAGGCGATGGCGAAGAGCCTCGGCGACCTGCCGGACGACGGCATCGCCTTCTTCAAGTAGCCCGCGGGCGGGTGCTCACCCGGTCCTACACTGGGCGTGTGGTGAGCACCGACTGGAAGACCGATCTCCGACAGCGCGGCTACCGGCTGACGCCGCAGCGGCAGCTTGTCCTGGAAGCCGTCGACACGCTGGAACACGCGACACCCGACGACATCCTCTCCGAGGTGCGCAGGACCGCGTCCGGCGTGAACATCTCCACCGTCTACCGGACGCTCGAACTCCTGGAGGAGCTGGGGCTGGTCAGCCACGCCCATCTGGGACACGGGGCACCCACGTACCACCTGGCCGACCGTCACCACCACATCCATCTGGTCTGCCGTGACTGCACGGACGTCATCGAGGCCGATGTCGCCGTCGTCGCCGAGTTCACCGCGAAGCTGCAGAGCAGTTTCGGGTTCGAGACGGACATGAAGCACTTCGCGATCTTCGGCCGCTGTGCCGGGTGCACGGCGAAGGCGGCAGCCGAGGACGCCGACCGGACATCCGCCGAAACGGCCGGTCCCAAGGCTTAGAGCTCGCGCGGACAGGCGGCATGGGCAGCCCGGGGCGGAGACAGGAGCCCCGCCGAGCCGGGCGGGCCTTTGGCGTCAGCGGCCGTGTTGTTGAGGCCGGATGAGGAGCAGGGCGATGTCGTCGTTGCGGGGGGCGGACCGTTGGGCGTGGTGGATGAGGGTGTCGGCGAGGGCGTCCAGGGTCTGGCCCCGGGCCTGTGCGAGCTGGGCGGCGAGGTCGGCGGTGGCGTCCTCGATGTCGATGCCGGGGGTTTCGACGAGTCCATCGGTGTACAGGGCGAGCACGGACCCGGGCAGTAGGGGGATTTCGGTCTCCGGGTAGTCGGCCGCGGGGTCGATGCCGAGCAGGAGCCCGGGCGCCAGCGGGAGGATCTCGGCGTGTAGGTCGGGGTGGCGCAGGAGTGGGGGCGGGTGGCCGGCGGTGGCCAGGCAGGCGCGGTGGCGTGCCAGGTCGAGCTGGACGTAGAGGCAGCTGGTGAACAGGCCGGGGTCGAGGTCGGTGAGCAGGCGGTTGGTGCGGGCGAGGACTTGGCCGGGCGATGCGCCGGCGGTGGCGTGGACGGCGGTGCGGACCTGCCCCATGAGGGCGGCGGCGTTCACGTTGTGGCCTTGGACGTCGCCGATTGCTGCGGCGGCGAGGTCGGTGTCGAGATGAATGAGGTCGTAGAAGTCGCCGCCGACGTCGATGCCGTGAGCGGTGGGGAGGTAGCGGGTGGCCACGTCCAGGCCGGGGACGTGGGGCAGTGCTTGGGGCAGCAGGCTGGCTTGCAAGCTGTGGGCGAGAGCCTTATTGGCGTCGTAGAGGCGGGCGCGGTCCAGGGCCTGGGCGATCAGCCCGGCGGTCGAGGTGAGGACGGCTCGTTCCTCGGGCGTGAAGGGATGCGGCCGGTCGTACGCGAGGACCAGCGAGCCGACGGGGCGGCCGGAGGTGATCAGGGGCAGGAAGGCCCAGGCGGCCTTGCCGTCCTGCAGGACGGCGGGGGGATGAGCGCGCTTGAGGTCCGCGAAGGTGGCGTAGAAGCTGGGGACGCCGCTGGTCAGAACACGCACGGCAGGGGTGTCCGAGGCCAGGGGGGTGCCGTCGAAGCGGTCCATGAGTTCGGCGGGGTAGCCGCGGTGACCGATGATCCGCAGCCGGCCCTCCTCGGCGATCATCAGGGCGAGGGCTTGGGCCTCGAAGGCGGTCGGGAGCAGGTCAGCGATCCGGTCGATCACGTCCATGACCCCGACGGCCTCGGTCAGCGTGGCGGCGAGGTGCATCAGGTGGTGGTGGGCGGTCGACCGGCCCGGTGCGGCCGACGGTGCGGGGCGCAGAACCTCTGACGTCTCCGAGGCAGGGGACGGAGAGGCCGGGGCGATGCGGACGCTGATGCCGGAGACGTCCGGGTACAGGTGGAAGGACAGCCACTGGTCCGGTGGGCGCAGGGCGGTGAAGGAGGTGGCCTCCTGGCTGAGCACCGCGGCCCGGTAGCGGTCTTCGACGACTGGGTCGTCCAGCCACGGCAGGACCTGCCGGGGCAGGACGCCCAGCAGGTCGACGGCGTCGGCGCCGAGGAGGTCGGCGGCGGTGGTTGTGATGAAGGTGATCCGGCCGTCAAGGTCCAAGGTGCAGCATCCTCCGGGCAGGCGCTCGGCGAAGTCCGCCGCTGCCGCCTCCTGGGTTGGCCCGCGAGCGCGGGCACGCAGGGGGGCCAGGACCTGCGGTTCGGACCCGGGCAGCAGCGGGTGGCCGCTGTCGGCGGCCTGCCGCAGGAGAAGGCCCAGGCGGCGGCAGGAGGTACGGACCGCGTTGCGTTCGTGTCGGGTCAGCGGCGATGGATGCGAGCTGGGCCACCGCACCACCAGGGCGCCCCAAGCGGTGGTGCCGGTGGTGATCGGGGCAGCGGCCGCCGAGAAGGGGTAGGGCAGCGCGAGCGCCATCTGCGGGTAGTGCCGCGCCATCTCTTCCTGGCCGCCTATCCACACCAGACGCCGCTCGCGCACGGCGTCGGTCGCCGGGGTGCGGGCCGCCAGCGGCACCTGCGTCCAGTGCGCGGCGATCTGCCGGGGAACTCCCCGCAGCACTGCCAGCCGCAGCACCCGCTCGCCCGGCGGCAGCAGGTATACGAGGCCCCCGGAGGCGCCTGTCTCCCGCATGAACTGGTCCAAAACGGCGCAGAGTTGATGCGTGCCGGAGCCTGTGCCAGCGCCGAAGCCGGCAAGGTCCCTCATGCCCTCACCCTCCCGAGCGGCACCGGGCAGGGATTCCTCCAGGCGCCTGAAGCGATGTCTGGCCGCCTCCGCGCTGATGCCCAGGCCGGCGCCGATCTGCGCCCAGCTGGCCCCGGTTCGTCGGTCCGCCAACACCGCACAGCGCACCAGCTGCCCGGCCAACCCTGGCAGCTCCGCCACGGCGGCGACATGGCAGCCCTCCGCTCCTTGCCCCGGGCGCGAGTCGCTCGCCTGCTGGGCTGCGGCCTGCACCTGCGTCATGAGATCCGCTTCCGCGAACACCAGCGCCTGCCGCGCCTCCGCCGCCACCTGCCAGCGACGTCTCGCTCGCCAGGCCGCCTGCCGATGCGCCTGACGGCAGTACCGCCGACCCGGACCTGCCGACTCCGGCAGTGGAGCTCCGCACCAGCCACACCGATCGTCACCCATATACCGATCGTCGCCCCTGTGGGGAAAATACGCTCTACTGCCGTGACGACGTGCTGCACATGTCCACCGGGGCGGTGGCGGCTGTACCGATACGTCGGCAGGCATACGTACCGATCATGTCGGCAGCAAGATGCCCGAACTGCCACATTTGGAGGCTGCGTAATAGGCACGTGCTCATGGGCGGCGGTTGCGGCGGTTGTCCCGGCGGTGGGTCGTCCACGCCCCGCGGAAAAGGCTACGGACGGTGATGATCGTATCGGCGAGGTCGAAGAACGCGTCGATGACCGCGACGCGGCGTCCGTGGCATCGGGCGAGCCGGTAGAAGGCGTTCTGCCAGGCGTGGGGCACTTGGGCAGCAGTGCCACGAATTGATCCCGGAGCGGGTCGGTCAGCCATGACGGAAGGACGGGCGCAGATCCCCCCAGTGGTCACAGAGCGTCGCAACTCCGTGATCGCCGGGCCTGTGCCCACCTTGTTGCCGGGACTGCCCACGCCACCTGTCCGCGCGAGCTCTCAGCGCCTCTCCGGCGGCCTCTTCGGCCCCCGGACGCGTCGTTCACACCGCGTCGTACGCTGGTCGCATGAAGAGCCCCCTGCTGTCCCTGCCCGGCGCCGTCCCCGCCGAAGGCCGCGACGAAGGCGTCGCCGCGCACTACGGCGACCTGTTCCGCGAGCAGCGCGCCCTCGCCGACGGCTCCGGCCTCGTCGACCTCTCGCACCGCGCCGTCGTCACCGTCACCGGCAGCGACCGGCTGGCCTGGCTGCACCTCCTGCTCACCCAGCACGTCAGCGAACTCGCCCCGGGTCAGGCCACCGAGGCCCTGATCCTCACCGCCAACGGGCACATCGAGCACGCCCTCTACCTCGTCGACGACGGCGAGACCGTGTGGATGCACGCCGAACCGGGCACCCAGGAAGACCTCATCGCCTACCTGGAGTCCATGAAGTTCTTCTACCGGGTCGAAGTCGCCGACCGCACCGAGGACTTCGCCGTCGTGTATCTGCCGGCCGGCTCCATCGCGGAGGTCCCGGACGGCGTGACGGTACGGGAGACGGCGTACGGCCGGGACCTGTTCCTGCCCCGCGCCGACCTGGAGGAGTACGCGGCGGCGCACGGCCCGGTGGCCGGCATCCTGGCGTACGAGGCGCTGCGCGTGGAGGCGCACCGTCCGCGCCTCGGCTTCGAGACCGACCACCGCACCATCCCGCACGAGCTGGGCTGGATCGGCACCGCCGTACACCTCCAGAAGGGCTGCTACCGCGGCCAGGAGACCGTGGCCCGGGTGCAGAACCTGGGCAAGCCGCCGCGTCGGCTGGTCTTCCTGCACCTCGACGGCAGCGAGGTCGTGCTCCCCGGACACGGCACCCCGGTACGGCTCGCAGCGGACGGCGCCGAAGGGCGCCAGCTGGGCTTCATCACCACGTCCGCCCGCCACCACGAGCTGGGGCCGATCGCGCTGGCCCTGGTGAAGCGGAACGTCGCGGTGGACGCCGAGCTGCTCGCCGGGGACACGGCCGCGGCCCAGGAGACGGTGGTCGAGCCGTAGGACTCCGGTCGAGCCGTAGGTCTCCCGTCCCGGCCGGGCCGGTTCAGACCTCGACGATGACGGTGAACGGGCCGTGGTTCGTGAGCGAGACCCGCATGTCCGCTCCGAACCGGCCCGTCTCCACCTGCGCCCCCAGCGCCCGCAGCTGCTTCACCACCTCGCCGACCAGCGGTTCGGCGACCTCGCCGGGCGCCGCGGCGTTCCAGGTGGGCCTGCGGCCCTTCCGGGCGTCCCCGTAGAGAGTGAACTGCGAAATCACCAGAAGCGGTGCATTTACGTCGGAGCAGGACTTCTCGCCCTCCAGGACGCGAAGCGACCAGAGCTTGCGGGCGAGCTGCGCCGCCTTCTCCGGGGTGTCCCCGTGGGTGACTCCCACCAGCACACACAGCCCCTCGCCGACGATTTCGCCGACCACCGCGGGCCCGCCCGACCCGCCCGCGCCGTCCGCCACCGTGACGCTCGCGCCGTCCACCCGCTGTATCACTGCACGCATACAGACCAACCTATCTTGGGCTGAACGGGTACAGAGCATCCACACAGGCCCCACCGGAGTGGCACCATGCTCGGGAGGCGGTGTGCCGACGCACCGGTCGAGGGGATGGACACAAGCATGAGTACCTATGGAACCGGGCAGTCCCCCGGCGCCGTACCGGCCACGCGTACCGGCGCCAGCACCAGCACCAGCATCATGCGGCCACCCGTGCAGCGAACCGGTCACGGCCTGGAGGACGGCCTGTCCGCCGGGCCGCAGCCCGAGCTGGGCACCCTGCGGCTGCCGGAGCTGCGCACCCTGCGCCGCGACTCGCAGCGCGACGAGGCCGATCTCAGCTACGTGCGCCGGCTCGTCCAGGGCCGGATCGACATCCTGCGGGCCGAGCTGGCCCGCCGGCTGGATCCGGAGAAACCGGTGGTGGACCGGCTCTCGGAGATCCTCGCCGACACCCCGTCCCAGCACCGGTCCTCCGCCCGGCACGTCACGCTGACCACGCCCCGCAGCGACGAGTACCGCCGGCTGGCCGCCGAGACGCTCGCCGAGGTCGAGCTGTCCGACCTCGATGCCCGTACGGACGAGGAGCTGCACACCGCGATGGGCCGCCTGGTCCGCTACGAACAGCAGGTCTCCCGCCGCCGTCACCAGCTGCAACGCACCACTGACGATTGCAGCGCGGAGATCGCCCGCAGGTACCGTGACGGTGAAGCACAAGTAGACGACCTGCTCGCCTGAAGCGATCCTTCCGGGGGCGGGTTCCGCCCGTCCCCGGAAGGCCACCATGACCTCCAGCGCCGCCCCCGCTGCCCCATCCGCCATATCCCCCGCGCTCCCCGTCCTGGCCGAGGTCGTACGGTCCGGCTTCGTGGAGGGCCATCACCGGGGCTCGCTGGTCGTCCTGGCCGCCGACGGCAGCGTGGAGCGGTCCCTGGGCGATCCGGCGGCGCCGGTCTTCCCCCGCTCCTCCAACAAGCCGATGCAGGCCGCCGCCGTGCTGCGGGCCGGGCTCGATCTGTCCGGGGAACGGCTGGCACTGGCCGCCGCGAGCCACTCCGGCGAGGACTTCCACCTCGAACTCGTCCGCACGATGCTCGCCGAGCACGGACTGACGCCCGGCGATCTGCAGACCCCGCCCGATCTGCCGCTGGACCCGGCGGAGGCGGAGACGTATCTCGCCGCGGGCCAGGTCCGGGAGCCGATCACCATGAACTGCTCCGGCAAGCACGCGGCGATGCTCGCGGTGTGCGCGGTGAACGGCTGGGACCGGAAGTCCTACCTGGACCCGTCGCACCCGCTCCAGCAGCTGGTCCACCGGGTCGTCGAGGAGGCGGCCGGCGAGCCGGTCACGGCGGTCGGTACGGACGGGTGCGGGGCGCCGCTGATGGCGATCAGCCTGGTGGGCCTGGCGCGGGCCTTCCGTTCGTTCGTGCTGGCGGAGCCCGGGACGGCGGAGCGCCGGGTCGGTGACGCGATGCGGGCGCACCCCGAGTACGTGGCCGGAACCCGCCGACCCGACACCTGGCTGATGCGGGAGGTGCCGGGCACGCTCTCCAAGATGGGTGCCGAGGCGGTGCAGGCGGTCGCGCTGGCTGACGGCCGGGCGCTGGCCTTCAAGATCGACGACGGCGCGACGCGGGCGCTCGGGCCGGTACTTGCCCGAGCGCTGCGGCTGCTCGGCATCGACGCCCCGGTGGTCTCCCGGATCGGACACGCACCGCTGCTGGGCGGCGGCGGGGAGGTCGGCGAGATCCGGCCGACCTTCTGACCTGTTCGTTCCGGGACAGCGGAAAACCGGGCGACATCCCGCGCGCCATGTGCCTAGCGTGGCCCGTATGGCTCCTGACGTTCGTACGATCACCGCCGCCGAGTTCCCCGACTGGCTGCGTGCCAAGCACACCGGTTTCCTGCAGCCGCCGACAGGGACGGAGCAGGAGGCGGAACGGCGCCTCCCGCACACGGACCTCGCCCGTACGCAGGGCGCGTTCGACGGCGGGCGGTGCGTGGCCACGTTCCGCTCCTTCGCGCAGGAACTCACGGTCGTCGGCGGCGCCGCGGTGCCGGCCGACGCGGTCTCCAACGTCACGGTGTCGCCCACGCACCGCCGCCGCGGGCTGCTCAGCCGGATGATGGCCGCGGACCTCGCGGCGGCGAAGGAGCGCGGCGAGGTGGTCGCCACGCTGATCAGCGCCGAGTACCCGATCTACGGGCGGTACGGCTTCGGCCCGGCGACCTGGACCACCGAGTGGGAGATCGACGTACCGCGGACGGGCCTCGACCCGCGCTGGTCGGGCCCGTCCGCGCAGGACGGCGGCCGGATCGACCTGGTGAGCGGCGCGGACGTACGCAAGCTGGGCCCGGCCCTCCACGACCGGCTGCGCGCCCGGCAGCACGGCATGATCAACCGCGACGCGCGCTGGTGGGCAGTGAACACCGGCGAGGTCCAGCCAGGTCCCGGGACCTGGACGGAACCCTTCTACGCGGTCTACAGCAACGCGGCCGGCGAGGCCGACGGTCTGATCGCCTACCGCGCCGACGACAAGTGGGGCGACGCCAAGCAGCCGCTGAACCGGGCCACGGTGCTCGGGCAGATCGCCGTCACCCCGGCCGCCGAGCGCGCGCTGTGGCACTTCGTCTGCTCGATCGACTGGGTCACCACGGTCCGCTCCGGCTACCGCGCCCCCGACGACCTGCTCCCCCTGCTCCTCCCGGACCCGCGCGCGGCCCGCGTCGTGACTCACGCGGACTGGCTGTGGGTACGCGTCCTGGACGTCGTGCCCGCCCTGGAGGCCCGCACCTACGCGGTACCCGGCGCGCTCACCCTCGACATCCACGACACCACGTCCCTGACCACCGGCCGCTACCACCTGGAAGCCACCCCGGACGGCGCCACGTGCACCCCGACGACACGCTCCGCCGATCTGGCCATGGACGTACGGGAGCTGGGCACCCTCTACCTCGGCGACGAATCCCCGTCCCGGCTGGCGGCCCTGGGTCGCATCGAGGAACTCACACCGGGCGCGGTGGCGACGGCGGAGGGGATGTTCCGGGCGGGGCGGCGGGCCTGGTGCCCGGATGTGTTCTGAGGCGAGCCGGGCCAACATTCGTACGTATCAAGCAAATTGAGCCGCTGATGCGCTTAGGGTCGTGGAGTGACGAGCCGTGACTCTGTGGCACCTGATGGCAAGCGGCAGTACCGGCGAATCGCCGATGAGCTGCTCAAGGGGATCAACAGCGAGGTCTGGCGGCCCGGTGACCGGCTGTCGACGCAGGCACGGCCGGCCGACCGGTTCGGTGTCTCCCGCGCCACGATCACTGAAGCGCTGCGGTTGCTCCGCGACAAACGCCTGATCGTCACCCGGCAGGGAAACGGAACGTTCGTCAGCGGGTCCGAGGCGGGCGTTCCCTCGCCCCGGCCGGGTGCTTCGGCGGAGATCGGTCACGAGGAGGACGGCGTCCGGGCGGTGGCCTCGGAGAGCATCCCTCCCGTGCTGGCTGAAGCCCTGTCCGGAAGAGGCGTTCGAGGCGACCGAGGTGCGGCTCGACGTCTTCTCGATGACCACGGAGTCGCCGGCCGCACGGGTGCCCGACCAGAAGCACCGCATCATGACCGGGGCCATCCAGCCGCCCCGGAGCATCAGGGCCCGCGCCCCTGGGACCGAGCAAGGCGAAGACGGTGGAGCGGTCGACTCACGGGCCGAGCTTTCCAGGGCGGGTGAAGCGGATCTTCTGTACGACTTGGTGAGGCCGCAGGCCTCGATCACGCGCTCGGTGGCATGGCGTTCTTCCCTTTCTGTGTATGAAAAACGCGTCGATGTGTATGGATTACGCATAACTAGGATGGTCTTGAGAGGGGGTGGGTTCAGATGATGGAGGGAAACGGCTCGCCGGGCGGTACGGGCCTGCCGGCCAGTATTGAGGCCGCCTGGGGGTTGCGGGCGCGGCCGGTCAAGGGACCGAAGCCGGGGCTGAGTCTGGGGCGCATCGTGGATGCCGCGGTGGCGGTGGCGGCGGCCGAGGGGCTCGGTGGGGTGTCGATGGGGCGGGTCGTCAAGGACCTGGGGGCCTCGACGATGTCGCTGTACCGGTATGTGTCCGCCAAGGGGGAGCTGTACGTCCTGATGCAGGAGGCGGCGATGGGCCCGCCGCCCCCGTTGCCCGCGCTGGAGAGCGGTGCCGGCTGGCGGGAGGCGCTCGGGCAGTGGGCGTGGGCGCAGCGGCGGGTGTTCCACCGCAATCTGTGGATGCTCCGCATACCTGCCTCGGGCCCGCCCGCCAGCCCGAACTCCGTCGCCTGGTGGGAGCAGGGTCTCCAGGCCCTCGAAGGTACCGGTCTGGACGCGCGCGAGGAGGTCTCCGTCATCCTCCTCGTCAACGGGTTCGTACGGAACGAGGCGTTGCTGATGGGGGATCTCGCGGCCGCCGTGGAAGCGCGCGGCATTCCGGCGCAGGAGGTGGCGGAGGGGTGCACCCGCACCCTGAACCGGCTCGTCGACCCCGTACGCCATCCGTCGCTCACCCGGCTGCTGGATTCCGGGGCGCTGGGGGTGCCGCGCGAGCCCGACGACGAATTCGGGTTCGGGTTGGAGCGGGTGCTGGACGGGATCGAGGTTCTGGTGAAGGCGCGGGCGGGATCCCGGGCCTGAGGGGCTCGGCCCGGGGGCGGGTGGGGTTGCCGGGTCATGCTTCCGTGCTGAGCAGTGCCTTGCCGAGCAGTGTGCGGTTCTCGATCGCCGCATGTGCCTGCGCGGCCTGTTCCAGTGGGTACACCCGGCCGATCACCGGGCGCAGCCGCCCGGCGTCCGGTTCGGCCAGGGCCCGGCCGGTCAGGCGCACCCGTTCCGTGTCCGTCAGCTGGACGTCCGCGATGCCGAACAGTGAGACGGAGCGGCGGGCCGCCTCCTGCGGGTCGACCGGGGCGAAACCGCCGGTCGGAGCGCCGTGGGCGGAGAACCGGCCGCCGTCGGCCGTCAGCGCGAAGGCCGCGAGGCCGG
Organism: Streptomyces sp. NPDC006510; assembly: GCF_040611955.1. NCBI lineage: Bacteria > Bacillati > Actinomycetota > Actinomycetes > Kitasatosporales > Streptomycetaceae > Streptomyces > Streptomyces sp. NPDC006510. Next base: position 15,808 of record NZ_JBEXPH010000123.1, read on the forward strand.
CGTCGCCGCCCACTCCGTCCAGGACCACGTCGGCCGCGCCGCCCGCCTCCCCGAGTACGGCACGGGCCCGTTCCACCCAGTCCGGCTGCGCGCCGTCGATCACCGCGTCGGCCCCCAACTCCCGTACCAGCGCGCCCTTCCGCTCCCCGCGTGCCACGGCGACGATCCGGGCGCCCGTCGTGTGCAGCAGCTGCACCAGGAGTGTGCCCATGCCGCCGGACGCGCCGAGGAGTAGTACCTGCTCACCCGGCTTCGGGGCGGTCGCGTCCAGGAGGGCCATGGCCGTCACCCCGTCATGCACGAGGGCGGCGGCCTCCCGCAGCCCGACCCCGTCGGGCACCGGGGTCAGCCGGTCCACGGAGGCCACCACCCGCTCCGCGCAGCCGCCGGTGGTGCCGACGAACGCGACGACCCGGCGGCCCCGCCACCCGGGGTCGACGCCCTCGCCGACTGCGCGGACCGTTCCGGAGACCCCGCTGCCAGGGACGTACGGTGTGCGGACCTGGAAGTAATCCGTGAACGCACCCATGCGGATCTGGGTCTCCACGAAGCCGATGTCAACGTGGCTCACCTCGATCACCACCTCACCCGGACCCGCCACCGGGTCGGGCAGCTCCGTCGTCACCAGCGTCTGCGGACCGCCCGTCTCCCCGACCAGCACCGCACGCATGCGGATCACGTCCCTCCGGTTTTCGGCTCCCGGCTGGTCCGGGGCCCCTGCGGCCACTCTCGGACGTCAAGTCCGGTTGAGGTCAAGGGCGTACGCTCGTGGTCATGGACGGAGAGAAGCCCGGACCCGGGACGGCGCACGCGGACGAGGCGGCGCATGCGACCCACGGGCAGATGAGCCTGCGGGAGCGGAAGAAGCGGCTCACCTATCAGGCGGTCTCCGAGGCCGCGATCGCGATGTTCCTGGAGCGGGGCTTCGACAAGGTCTCGGTGGCGGAGGTGGCGGCGGCGGCCGACATCTCGAAGCCGACACTGTTCCGGTACTTCCCGGCCAAGGAGGACCTGGTCCTGCACCGGTTCGCCGACCACGAGGACGAGGCGGCCCGGGTGGTCACCGCCCGTGCGGACACCGAATCCCCGCTGGACGCCCTGCGCCGCAACTTCCTGGACGGTCTGGAGCGGGGCGATCCGGTGACCGGGCTCTGCGATGTGCCGCAGGTGCTGGCGTACCAGCGGCTGCTGTACGGGACGCCGTCCCTGGTGGCCCGCCTGTACGCCTATCAGAGCCGCTCGGAGGCGGCACTCGCCCGTGCGCTGGGCGACCGGGTGCGGGACAGGCTGGCCGCGGGCCAGATCATCGCCGTACTGCGCATCCTGGCCCTGGAGAACTGGCGGCGGATCGACGCGGGGGAGAGCGCGGACCAGGTGTACGGAGATGCGGTCGAGGCGGCCGAACTCGCCTTCGTACAGTTGCGGTCGGGGCTCGGGGAGCAGGGGTAGCGGGCCCGGCGGGACGGAGGCGCCAGGTCCCGGCGGGACGGGGGCGTCCGGCCGTGGCGCTCAGGCCTGGACGTCACCGGCGTGCAGCACCGCTTCGGCGATCTCCCGCACCCGGTCCCGCGTGATGCCGGTGCGCTGTTCCACGGCGAGCGGGTGGTCGGTGGGCTCCAGCTCGATGCGGGGGCGCCGGCCGATCGGGCGGGTGTGGGCGTTCGTCTTGAGGTTGGTCGTGCGAGGCGAGTAGAGCCCCAGCTCGGTGCTCAGCCAGCCGAAGTACGGCTGCTCGGACTCGCGGCCGGGGGTCTCCCACACATCGAGTGCGCGGGCGAAGTTCTCCCGGCTGAGCGAGACCCAGACACCCCAGGAGAAGGGCTCCTCGCTGCCGAACACGGGTATCTCGATCAGACCCTTGATGAAGTAGTGCTCGTGTCTGACGATGCACTGGTCGGAGGAGAGCATGCTGTCGGGGTCGCTCTCCAGACTCGCGTCCCAGATGTCGGGCGCCATGGTCGAGTACCCCATCGGGAGTTCCGCGTGGTGTTCGCCGCAGCAGGAGCAGGTGTAGCCGTGGTCGATAGCCATGGGCGGATCCTAAGGGCTGCCCCGCGAACTCCCGCCTGCCCCGCGACGCCTGGGACCTGTCGTCGAACCGCCGTCCGCGTCCGCGTCCCCGTCCGCTCCCGCTGCCGCGCCGGGCCATCGGCCTACACGGAGTCGCCGAGTACGTCCTCGCGCAGGGCGGCCCACTCCAGGGAGTGGCGGATGCCCTCCGTCAGTGAGTACCGCGGCCGCCATCCCAGCAGCCGCTCCGCCCGGTCGCTCCGGGTGTACGCCCCCGCGACGTCGCCCGGCCGGGCTCCGGTGTCGACCGTCGGCACGGGGGTCTCGATCACCTCGTTGAAAGCGGCGAGGAGTTCGCGCACGGTGGTGCCCGTTCCGGTGCCCAGGTTGATGACGGTGGAGCCGGCCGTCGGCAGGACGGCGTCGAAGGCGCCGAGAGCGGCCACGTGTGCGGCAGCCAGGTCCCAGACATGGACGTAGTCCCGGATGCCGGAACCGTCGCGCGTCGGGTAGCCGGTCCCGGTGACCTGGAACGGAACGCCCTCCTCCTGCGCCTGGATCATCTTGCCCAGGGCATGGCTCGGGCGCCGCAGCTGCAATCCCGTGCGCATCTTCGGGTCCGCACCGATCGGATTGAAATAGCGCAGCGACAGCACCCGGAGCGGCTGGGAGGCGGCGATGTCGGCGAACATCGCCTCGCACACCGCCTTGGTGCGTGCGTACGGGCTCTGCGGGTCGATCGGGGAGTCCTCGTCGACCGTCAGATCCGTATCGGCGGCGTAGATGGAGGCGGACGAGCTGAAGATCATGCGGGTGCAGCCGTTGCGCAGCAGATGGCCGGCGAACTCCAGGCTCTTGGCCACGTTCGCCCGGTAGTAGCCGACCGGGTCGGCGACCGATTCCGGGACCACGATCAGCGCCGCGCAGTGGACGACGGCGTCGATGTCCGGGTGCTCGGCGAAGATCCGGTCGATCAGGGGGCCGTCCGCGATGTCGCCCTCGTGGAAGGCCCGTCCCTCTGCGAACTCCCGTCTGCCCGTGACCAGGTTGTCGAGGACGACGGGAGTGATCCCGGCGTCCGAGCAGGCGGACGCGATCGTGCTGCCGATGTACCCCGCGCCTCCGGCGACAAGGACCTTCATGCGGTATCCGCCTCTCTGAGATCGTGGGGCGATCGTAGGCCGACGCGGTGCTCGGAGAATTGCATCGACGAGTTGCGGCGGCCGCGTCCGCGTGCGCGATTGGCCGCCCTCCATGGCGTGCCGTGCTGATGTGCGCGGAGAAGGGCGAGGTCATCGGCGGTGAACGAGACGCCCTGGACCTGGTTCCTCGCCGATGTCGAGGAGTTGGGGGAGCGGCTGAAGAAGTAGGGCGATGACGCGGCGCCCGGCCAGGGGGCTGGGGAGGGCGGGGCAGGTCGGGGCAGGTCGGGGCGGATCGTGCCGGGCTCGCGGGGTCCGGCACGATCCGAACGAAAGACCCTAGCGGCGACGTCCGAGCAGCGCCATGTCGTCCTCGTCGAGGGTCAGGCGTCCGGCGGCCATGTTCTCCTCCAGGTGGGCGAGCGAAGCGGTGCCGGGGATCTGCACGATCGAGGGCGAGCGGGCCAGGCCCCACGCGATGGCCACCTGGTACGCCGTCGCGCCGTGCCGCTCGCTCACCTTCCGGAGGTTCTCGCCGGCGAGTTCGGTGTGACCGCCGCCGAGCGCGAAGAACGGCATGTACGCGATACCGGCGTCCGCGCACTCGTCGACGAGCGCGGCGTCGGCCTGGTCGAGCACACCGAACCGGTTCTGGACGGCGGCGACCGGCGCGATAGACCGGGCCTCCGCGAGCTGTCCGCTCGTCACATTGCTGACGCCGAGCTGCCGGATCAGCCCTTCCTCGCGCAGCGCGGCCAGCACGGCGAACCGTTCGCCGAGCGACTCGGCGACGTTCGAACCCAGCCGGCCCACCCGCAGATGCACCAGGTCGAGGGTGTCGACCCCCAGGTCCTCCAGATTCCGCTCCACCTCCCCGCGCAGCTGATCGGGGCGGGCCTCGGCGTACATCTCACCGGTCTCGTCCCGCAGCGGGCCGACCTTGGTGGCGATGGTGACGTCCGGGGGATACGGGAACAGTGCCTCGCGCAGCAGGTCGTTGGCCCGGTGGGTGGGGGAGAAGTAGAAGGCGGCGGTGTCGATGTACCGCGCCCCGAGCTCGACGGCGCGCCGCGCCACGGCCACGGCCTTCGCCGTGTCACCGGCCGGCCCGCTCCAACGTCCCGGCAGTTGCATCGCCCCGAAGCCGAGCCGCGGGATGGTGACGGTGCCGCCCAGTTCGAAGACGCCGGGGCCTGAGGTGCTGGTGGTGGGTGTGGGACCGGAATCCGGGGTGGGGTCGATCGGTGAGGAAGTCATGGGGGCAGCATCGCCCCTGGTGGACCCGATCGTCACATTGATTCCTTCCGGCCGCGACTACCGTGGGCCGATGGACCCCGAACCGACCCCCGGAGCCAGAGTCTTCCCGCCCCACCCGATCCGGGACGTCCGGGCGACGTACGCACGTCAGACCAGCTGCCCCTCCGACTTCGCGCAGGTCGTCGTGGACTTCGAGCCCTGGGAGGAAGGGGTGGCGTTCGAGGCCGCCGACAGCGCGTCGGTCAGGGGCTGGCCCGCCGAGGAGATCGCCTCGTTCCACGAGGGCTTCATCGAGGGGGTGCGCGAGGAGTTGGCCGGCCTCGTCGGCCGTGAACCCGCAACGGCCGTCGCGGTGGCGGTCGTTCTGCGGCGCATCAAAGTGCACAATGCCGACTCCCATCGCGGGGCGTTCCGGGCGGCCGGACGCGTTGCCGTACGCAATGCCCTGGTGCAGGCGTACGGGCCACCGCCCGGGCCCGGACGCCGGCGCGGGTCAGCCGAGCGGTGAGGCGTGGCCCGGCCTGCAGCCGGAGGGGATGCTGTTGCCGCTGATGTCGAAGTCCCCGCAGGTGAGAAAGACATCGTTGAACTCGCCGAGCAGGAAGGCCAGCCCGCCGACGAGCGCGACGACGCCGATGACCGTTCTCCGCTGGCGTACGGAGAGTTCCGATTCCCCGAACAGCAGGAGCTGGAGGAGTACCCAGGTCAGCAACGGGGTGCCGATGACGCTGATGATGCCGCCGATCAGGAAGAGCGTCTCGCCCTGCCAGTTGCCGCTGCGCGGCACGACGGCGGCGAGGACGAGCCATCCGCTGGGCAGCGCCAGGCAGGCCCAGTACACCCAGCCGTGGCGCGGCCCGCGCTCGCGCATCAGGAAGCCGGCCAGCAGCACGGCCGTCGACACCGCCCAGAGGGTGAGCATCTGGTAGTAGAAGATGACGTTGTAGGCGCCGAGCGTGAACGCGGGCTCCCAGACCGCCAGCGCTCCGCCACCCGCGATCACGGCGGCCCTCGGCACCACCGAGGCGCCGCCATGCCCGAGGCCGTGCCCCTGCGCCCCGGGGCCTGTGCCCGCGTGCTTGGCTCGGGCTGCGGACCGGGCGTCTTCGTCATCCATGGAGATCCGTCTCCGGCATGGGGATATTTCCGCATACGTTACCCAGAGCCGGGCTCCGGTCACCGGCGTACTCGCCCAGGGCGGTCCCGTAACGCGCATACGGGATCACGACCCGCCGCGAGTGCCCTGCCGGTGCTGGATTGCCGGGCGGCGGAGCCCTTGTTCCGAGATGCCGGGCGATTTCCTCAGGCAATGCCCGGTGCTGGTCCGACGGGAACGCGGGCGCGGCGCCCCTGTACTACCCCAACGCCTGTGCCAACAAGGCGGGGCGGTCAACGACTACCGTCTCAGCGGCACCCCGGGTCTCCGGCAGCCCGCCGCCTCCGGATGCCCGCCCTCCCGACGCCGCTCAGTCCCACAAGGGCGGGCAAACCTCCCTACCGCACGGGCTTTTCGAGCAGAGTGAACGACTTCGTCGTGCCGCCCGGCTGCGGTTTGCCCTTCCTGTGCCCGACGACCTGGTAACCGGCGTCGAGGTAGTACGTACGCAGACGGGCATTGCCCGCCAGGCAGTCGAGTCGGACCACGCTCCGGCCGGTCTCGGCCACGCGGTTTTCTGCGGCCCGCAGAAGGCGCCGCCCCGTACCCGGCGGGGCGCCGGCGTGGTCCACCATCAACCGGTGGACGTACCCGGCTGCCGGGGGCCGGCTCCCCCAGGCATCCCGGTCCTCCCACCACAGCTCCCAGGCCCCGACCGCACGGCCGTCGGCCTCCGCGATCCAGACCTCACCGTCCTCCGTGATCCGGCGGAAGTGGTCCTCGCCCAGCTCACCGGGCTGCCACTGGCCGGTGATGCCCCGGTCGTTCATCCAGCGGGCGGCGTCGTCGCGCAACCGGACCAGGGCGGACAGGTCACGGGGTTCCGCCCGGCGGAAGGACAGCGGGGCGAGCCCCAGCCCCAGGTAGCTCCAGCTCACCCCGTCACGCCCGTGCGGGTCCTCCCGTTCCGCGTGATGGATCGCCTTCAGCCCGTGCTCCCGGGCCAGGGCCATGGTCTCCGGCGCGGAGACGGCGAACATGCGGCGACCGGCGGGGACGGGGCCGTGACGAAGCGAGAACGGCTTGCCGAACTCCACCTCAGTCACATGCCGTTCCCAGGCCACGGCCTTCTCGGCCTCCCGCGCCGGCACGATGTCCAACAGCGCGAACGGCGGCATACGGACCTGATCAGCACCCTGGCCAATCAGCTCAAAGCCTTCGGAGGCCAGTAGGTGGGACAGCAACACCAGACTCGCCGACCCGGCTTCGTCGAGGAGCCGCACCGTCGTCCCGGACAGGCCGACGACCGCGTGCAGCCGGTCATCCAGGCGCACCCGATCCCCGACCCTCAACGCCGCCCGTGGCCCTAGACGCCCGCTCACCGGTCTCCGCCGGCGACACCAGCGTGGCATCCGACAGAGGCCGCGACAGATCCGCGGCCAGCCGTCCGAACCAGAGCAGATGGAACACCGTCGGCAACACCGCGATCGGATCACCGAGCAACGCAGCCTGTGCCACCAGCGGCGAAAGCACCGAGAACAGTGCCAACAACCGGGCCACGAGCCCCTCATCGGCCCCGTACCGCGGATGCCGGTATCCCGCCAGCCAGCGAACGTTCACCATCCGCACCGGATCCACCTCGCCGACAACCCGGTAGCCCCACCCCACCACCTCACAAGCCGTGCGCGTCGCCGCGAACTTGGCCGCCGACCGTGAGTCGATCCGGTCCAACGGCCGACAGTCCACCACCAGCCCCCGTCCGTCCTCGAACCGAGCGAAGTAGTCCGGAGCGTGTGAGATCCGCTTGCCCCGCTCGTCTTTCCAGAACAGCCACAGCGGCTGCGACAGCAGCCCCGTCACCTCCGGGGTGAAGTCGAGCAGCATCGCGTGATCCCGCTCCAGCCAGGACTCGAACCCCACGTGCCCACTGGTCGTCGCCGACCAGTACAACCCGGGGAAATGCCGCTGCCCGCGATACGACGGAAACCCCCGCACCGGCAGACCTGCCTCGAACTCCACCGAGACCACATCTGCCAACGGCCGCCGATGCTCACCCTCGTCATCCCGCCATCCGGCCTCGAACTGGTCCACGGCCGACAACGACTGCTTGGCTGTGCCTTGTGCCCCCATATGAACCACTGTGCAGAAGCTGTGGGACCGAGAAGAATGAACGCGACCAAACCCCTCGTCTGGGTGATCGAACAACGCTGGCATACGGCGAAAATGAGTAGGCGTTCCAGCTCAACAGCCCATACGTTCGGCCGCATGGCTGACGAATGTTTCGGGCATCCACGGCTCGCCGCGATCTATGACCCACTCGACCCCGATCGCAGCGATCTCGACGCGTACGTCCAGATGACGGAGGAGTTCGGAGCACGTCAGGTACTGGACATCGGCTGTGGAACAGGTGTGTTCGCGCTTCTGCTGGCTGAACGCGAGATCGAGGTCGTGGGTGTCGATCCCGCCCAAGCGTCCATCGACGTGGCCCGAGCCAAACCGGGCAGCGAGCAAGTGCACTGGATCTGTGGCGATGCCACGACACTCCCGCCAATGCGAGTCGACCTGGCAACCATGACGGCGAACGCCGCCCAGCAGATCATCGATCCGCAGGCATGGCGCGAGACCCTGCGTGGGGCGTACGAAGCATCACGGCCTGGCGGCCGTCTGGTGTTCGAGACCCGAGATCCAGCCGGACGCGCCTGGGAGGAGTGGGACCGCGAAGCCTCATATCGCGTGACGGAGATCCCGGATGTTGGCGCCGTCGAGAGCTGGGTCCAGGTGATCGAGGTGAGCGAGCCGCTGGTGACGTTCCGCTGGACCTACGTGTTCGCTGCCGACGGGGAGGTGCTGACGTCGGACTCCACCTTGCGCTTCCGTGAGCGGCAGGAGGTCGAGACGGAGCTGATCGCGCAGGGGTACGTGGTGGAGGACGTACGCGACGCTCCTGACCGGCCAGGCAAGGAGTTCGTCTTCGTCGCGCGACGTCCGTAGCTCAGCCCACGGGAGACTTCGCTGTCCCGCCTCGCTGGAGCTGAGGCACGGCGGCCGTCTGACCTGGTGTGTCTCAGGTTGAGTGAGATGCCGAGTGTCCGTCTGCCTCGCCCAACTGACGTCTGACTTGCGCCTCTTAGAGCATCTGCGTCCGGATCCAGGCTTGCTGGAAGGGCTGAGCCGCACGGCCGTCGGTACCTGTAAAAGCCTTCGCCCGTGCCGCCGCCCGGATGATGAGGTGGCACGGTGATGAACCACGATGAGACCGCGACCGTCCGACCGTTGACGCTGGTTTGGGTGAGTCGGCACCTGGAAGCTGGCGAACGGATCGTCAAAGCCGAGGCGCTGCACGGCGGCATCACCGCCGAGATGCGGAGGCTGATCATCGGCACACGGGACGGAGGCACCCGTGACCTGGTGCTGCGGAGCTACGTCGACCCGTTTTACATGGAGAACGCCGAGGACGGGCTGATTGGGGAGGCCGGCGCTCTGACCTTGCTCGCGGGGACCGCCGTGCCGGCTCCTTCACTAGTCGCGGTTGATCCGACCGCCGCGCAGTGCGAGTATCCGTCGCTCCTGATGACCCATCTGGCGGGCCGGACGGTCCTTGACGACATGGGAGTGGAGGCGCGTGTGCGCCTGCTGGCCCGTCAACTTGTTGCGATCCACGCGGTGTACCCCGCTGAGCGGCCCCGGGAATATACGACGTTGACGACCGCCGACACCGTCGTGGTTCCCAAGGGCGCCGACGCGGCCGTATGGGCCGCGGCTATCGAAGTGATCCGCAGACCCGCGCCACCCTATGAAGGGCGCTTCCTGCACCGGGACTTCCAACCCGGCAACGTGCTGTTCGACGTGTCGCCTTCGAACCCGGAAGGCGCTCGGATCACCGGCGTCATCGACTGGGCAGGAGCCTCTTGGGGCCCGGCCGATCTCGATGTGGCGCACTGCTCCGTCAATCTCGCGCTGCTGCACGGCCCGGCTTGGGGGCTGCGGTTCGCCGAGGCGTACGAGGAGGCCGGCGGTGTGCTGGCTGCGAGCGTGAGCGAGCGGCTGTACTGGCGGGTGCGGGACGCGCTGGCCGCCTCGGAGGAAGTGCAGTCGGTGTCGCAGCCGTGGCGGGAGGCCGGGAGAACAGAGCTGACGACGCGAGCTGTGGAGGAGCGGCTGGATGCCTATGTCACCGCCCTGATGGACGCGCCGGGCTGACACGCGAGACACAGGGGCAGTTGCCCGAGATTGAGCGAGACGTACAGCCCGATGCCTCACATCGACCGAGACTGCTTCGGCTTCAGCGAGACAGGACATTCGCCGCGCAGATTGATCGGGACTCGATCACTCCGCCGAGCAGATCCAGCGGGAAACCCTCACAAGCACCGGGAACGGACATTGGCGTGCCGAGGCACACGGGGTGTGACTGAGCACGGAAGTTGTCACCAGTGAGCTGCCCTGACCTTGCTCTCCGGGCCGGCGTGAGCACGATTGTTGTCACCGAAGGTGCATTGTTCTTGTCACCTTGAGATCGTTTGCGGTCTTGTTGGAGCAATGCTCAAGACCTGTGGATCGGACTCGGGAGAGGTGCCTCGCGGAACGCGGAGGGCGTACCTTCCCGAGTGATCGATTTCTGGTCATCGA
>NZ_JBEXPH010000124.1:0-25865 GCF_040611955.1 Streptomyces sp. NPDC006510
CCTGCACCAACGCCCCGACCACGACCAGGCGGTGGCGCGGGGTCCGTTCCGGCAGGCGGCCCTGTACCCAGGAGGAGGCCGCCCAGGCCAAGGCGGCGCCGGTGAAGGCCAGCCCTGTCACGACGGGTGCCACGTCCCGGTCGGTGACGAGCATCAGCGGCACGAATGCCTCCAGCGTGAAGAACACACCTGAACTCAGTCCGCGCAGCAGCACCGTGGCCGGCAGGCCGCGCGAGGCGCGCCAGGTGCCCGTCGGCAGCAGCCGGGTGGCGAACAGCACCATCAGGGCGAGTCCTCCCGCCGCGAACAGCAGATGGCGCGCGTCCCAGCCCGATACGCCGTACTGGCCCAGCGCCGCGCCCACGCTCACCGCCACCGCGACCGTCAGGGCAGGGCGCGGTGGCTTCTCCTCCGACTGCTCGGGCGTGTCCTGCCAGGAACGGCCGCGCAGCAGGGCCACGACTGCCAGCGCGGGCAGTGCCGTCAGAACCGCCAGGCCGTAGAAGACCGCGCGCCAGGACCACCACTCGGCGACCAGCCCCGCCAGCGGAGGGCCGACCAGTGACGGAATGATCCAGCAGGCGCTCATCAGCGCCAGGGCACGTGGCTGCAGACGGTCGGGATACGCCTGGCCGATCGCGGTGTTGATCGACACCGCGACCATCCCGGCCGCCACTCCGTCCACGAAGCGCCCGGCGGCCAGCTGCCAGATCGAGGTGCTGGAGGCCGAGACCAGCAGGGTGAGCACCGCCAGCACCATGCCCGCCGCCAGCGGACGGTGCGCCCCCGCACGGTCCGCCCAGTGACCGCCCAGCACCCCGCCCAGCAGACTCGCGGCCACGAAGCAGCCCGCCACCAGCGGGAAGAGCGACACCCCGTCCAGATCCCGTGCGGCCGTCGGGAGTGTGGGTACCACGGCCAGCGCGGCGAGCCCGGTCAGGAACATCACGGCGGCGAAGCTGGAGGTGGCCGTCACGTACGTTCTGGAGAACAGCCCCTCGGCGGCTTCGGACCGTACGGGCGGAAGGCCGGCCGTCGTCGTCCGCCCGCCGCGTACCGTCGTGGCCGGTTCCGTGGAATTCGCGGGTGCGTCGCGCGATGATCTCTTCGGGGCATCAGTCACGGGCGCACAAGCTATGCCGACCGCACAACCGCGTGCCACTCGTTTTCCGGGTACGAAGCAGGCCCGAGCCGGCCGGAGTCGCTCCGAGTCGGCCGGAGTCGGCCGTTTTGCCGGAGCGGCAAAAATGTTCGCGCCTGCCCCGGCATCCGACGCATGATCGTGTCCCGGCCGACGGGTCGCGACCGGCCGATGTCCGGCGCCGATCCGTTCGGCGCATCCGATCGGAAGGATCCGGAGGATCCATGCCACAGTCGACCCAGGTCACAGGCTTCAGACACCGTACGGTCCCCTCGCCGGCCGGCCGGATCCACCTGGTGGAGCAGGGCGTCGGGCCGCTGGTGCTGTTGGTACACGGCTTTCCGGAATCCTGGTACTCCTGGCGCCACCAGCTGCCGGTGCTGGCCGCGGCGGGGTACCGGGCGGTTGCCATGGACGTTCGCGGCTACGGGCGTTCTTCCAGGCCCGAGCCCGTCGCCGCGTACCGGATGCTCGACCTGATCGAGGACAACGTCGCCGTGGTGCACGCGCTCGGCGAGCAGACCGCGGTGATCGTCGGGCACGACTGGGGCTCGACGATCGCCGCCGACTCCGCCCTCGTCAGACCGGACGTCTTCCGCGCGGTGGGTCTGCTGAGCGTTCCCTACGCGCCACCGGGTGGGCCACGCCCCAGCGAGGTCTTCGCGAAGATGGGCGGGGACGAGGAGTTCTACGTCTCCTACTTCCAGGAGCCCGGCCGGGCCGAGGCCGAGATCGAGCCGGACGTCCGGGGCTGGCTCGCGGGCTTCTACGCCGCGCTGTCCGCCGACACGATGCCCGCCCCCGACGCACCCGACCCGCACTTCGCCCGGCGCGGCGGAACCCTGCGCGAACGGTTCCCCACCGGGCGGCTGCCCGGCTGGCTCGGCGAGGACGAACTGGACGTCTACGCCGGGGAGTTCGAGCGGACCGGCATGCGCGGCGCGCTCAACCGCTACCGGAACATGGACCGGGACTGGGAGGACCTCACGAATTTCCACGGCACGCCCATCACCCGGCCCGCCCTGTTCATCGGCGGCGGCCTCGACGCCTCGACCACCTGGATGTCCGAGGCCATCGAGGCGTACCCGACGTCCTTGCCCGCGCTGGACGCCTCGCACGTCCTCGAAGGCTGTGGCCACTGGATCCAGCAGGAGCGCAGCGAGGAGGTCAACAGCCTCCTGACCGGCTGGCTCGCCGCCCTGCCCCGCTGAGCCGCCGCGGTCCGTGGCAGCGGCCGGGAAGCGGACCGGAGCGCCGGGGAAGGGGGCCGACCCTCAATGGGTCGGGGCGCAACCGGGCCACTGCCCGTACCTCATCCTCGCTCCGGACCGCACCGTTCGCATCCTGATCGGCCCAGCGTCACCGGCGGACCCGCCCGGTCCCGCGATGCCGGCCCCGCGGCGCGGCCCCGTGACCGGGTGACGCACCGCACCGGATCAGCTCCCGGCTGGTTCGGGTGCCGACGCGGCCTCCGGAACGGGCCGGGCCGCAGCCGGCGCGGAGGAACCGCGTCCGGGCAGGAAGAACGCGATGGCGAAGGCCACCAGGGTGGCACCCGCACCGACCGCCATGACCGCGCGGAAGCCGTTCTGCGACGGCACGGTGAGCGGACCGAACTCGGTGGTCATCTGGGCAAGGACCACACCCGCCACCGCACTGGCGGCCGAGGCACCGATGGCCCCTCCGGCTCGACCGCGGGGTCATGGCGATGCAGTTGATGGTGCACATGCTGGCCGCGCGCGAACGTTCGCTCGCGGACGGAACCCACGCCACTCACTCCGGCCGACCCGCGTACGCCACCGGGCTCGTGGACGCGATCACCGGACTCTGGACCGCCCCCGTGACGCCCGGCCGGTAGCGGCCGACGGCCTGCCGCTGCCGGCGCCGATGCACCGACAGCGGCCGAAGCCGTCAATTCCTGTGCACCGCTCCCGAGTGTGCGGGAGCGGTCGCGTTCACAGAGTGCGTTCGAGGCGGTCGGCCATCAACCGGACGAAGCGCGAGGGGTCGCCCAGTTCGCCGCCCTCGGCCAGCAGTGCCAGGTCGTGGAGGAGTTCGGCCGTCTCCTGGAGACCGGTGCCGTCGTCCTCGCCGCGTTCGGCGTGTGCCCGGTTGAGACCGCTGACCAGCGGGTGCTCCGGGTTGAGTTCGAGGATGCGCTTGACCTGGGGAACGGTCTGGCCCATGGCGCGGTACATGTTCTCCAGGGCCGGCGTCACGTCGTGCATGTCCGAGACGATGCAGGCGGGCGAGACGGTGAGGCGCGAGGAGAGCCGCACCTCCTTGACGGTCTCGCTCAGCCGGTCCGTCATCCAGCCGAGCAGATCCGCGTACTCCTGCTGCCGGCTCTCGCGCTCGGTCGCGGCCTCCTTCTTCTCCTCCTCGGTGCCGAGGTCGACCTCGCCCTTGGCGACGGACCGCAGCTGCTTGCCGTCGAAGGCGGGCTCCGCCTCGACCCACACCTCGTCGACCGGATCGGTCAGCAGCAGCACCTCGACGCCCTTGGCGCGGAACGCCTCCATGTGCGGGGAGTTCTCGATGGCCTGACGGGACTCGCCCGTCAGATAGAAGATGTGCTCCTGGCCGTCCTTCATCCGCTCCACGTACTGCCGCAGAGTGGTCGGCTCGTCCTTGTCGTGGGTGGTGGCGAAGGACGAGACACCGAGGATGGCCTCACGGTTCTCGAAGTCGCTCAGCAGCCCTTCCTTGAGTACGCGGCCGAACTCCCGCCAGAACGTGGCGTACCGCTCGGGTTCGGCGGACATCATGTCCTTGACCGTCGACAGCACCTTCTTCGCCAGCCGCCGGTGCATCAGCTGGATCTGGCGGTCCTGCTGGAGGATCTCGCGCGACACGTTAAGCGACAGGTCCTGCGCGTCGACGACGCCCTTGACGAAGCGCAGGTACGGCGGCATCAGCGCTTCGCAGTCGTCCATGATGAAGACGCGCTTCACATAGAGCTGGATGCCGCGCTTGTACCCCTGCATGAACAGGTCCTGCGGCGCGTGCGACGGAATGAAGAGCAGTGCCTGGTACTCGAAAGTGCCTTCCGCCTGCAGGCGGATGGTTTCGAGCGGGGCACTCCAGTCGTGGCTGATGTGCTTGTACAGCTCGTGGTACTCGTCGTCGGTGACCTCGTCGCGCGAGCGCGCCCACAGGGCCTTCATGGAGTTGAGCGTCTCGGGCTCGCGCGGGGTGTCGTCGGCCCCCTCCCCGGTGTCCGCAGCGTCATCGGCCGCGGCCTCCGCGGCCATCCTGACCGGCCAGGTGATGAAGTCCGAGTACCGCTTGACGATCTCCCTGATCTTCCACGGGGAGATGTAGTCGTGGAGCTGGTCCTCGGTGTCCTCCGGCTTGAGCCGGAGCGTCACGGCGGTTCCCTGGGGAGCGCTGTCGACGGTCTCGATCGTGTACGTGCCCTCGCCGGTCGACGTCCACCGGGTGCCCTGGCTCTCGCCCGCGCGCCGGGTGAGCAGCGTGACCTCGTCGGCCACCATGAAGCTGGAGTAGAACCCGACACCGAACTGACCGATCAGTCCTTCGGCCGCGGCGGTCCTTTCGGCCTCCTTGAGCTCCCGCAGGAACTTCGCGGTGCCCGAGTTCGCAATCGTCCCGATGAGCTGGACCACTTCGTCGTGAGACATCCCGATTCCGTTGTCCCGCACGGTGAGCGTGCGGGCCTGCCGGTCGGTCTCGATGGCGATGTGGAGGTCGGACACGTCCGCGTCGAGCGAGTCGTCGCGCAGTGCTTCGAGTCGCAGCTTGTCGAGCGCGTCGGAGGCGTTGGAGACGAGTTCACGCAGGAACACGTCCTTGTTCGAGTAGATCGAGTGGATCATCATCTGCAGAAGCTGGCGCGCTTCCACCTGAAACTCGAACGTCTCAGTGGGCATAATCCGTGATTCCTTCTCAGGTCCGCGGGCTGGAATCTGGCCTGAGAACTCTAGATCAGCCGGTCCCGTTGGGGCACCGCCGCCCGACCTCCGGTCAGGCCGGCGCCACCGCGTACCCGTCGGCCGTCCAGCCGCCGTCGCTGACCATCACCTGGCCCGTGATGTTCGCGGACACCCCGGAGGACAGGAAGAGGGCGAGGTGCGCGATGTCCTCCGGGCTGCCGAGGCGGCCGCGCGGGGTACGGCGGCGCAGCGCCCCGGTGTCCAGCCGCCCGGCGTCGGAGAGCCGGGTCAGCAGATCGGTCTCGACGTACCCGGGCGCGAGCGCGTTGACCCGGATGCCGAACCGGGCCCACTCGACGGCCAGGACCTTGGTGAGCGCGGCGACGGCGGCCTTGGTCGCGCAGTACGCCGCGCGCTCGGGCCCGGCCGTCACCCCGTACATCGACGAGGTGGTGAGGATGACACCTCCGTCGCCCTCGCGCATGATGCGGGCGGCGGCGCGGGCGCAGACGAAGACTCCGGTGAGGTTGACGTCCAACGCGGTGTTCCAGCGGTCCAGTTCGAGATCGAGGGAGGGCGCGTTGGCGGACACACCGGCGTTGGCGACCATGACGGACAGCTCTCCCGTCCGGGCGGTGAACGCGCCGAGCGCCGCCGTCACGGCGTCCTGGTCGCTCACCGGGGCGGTGGCCGTCGCGATCACCTGGCCGGGGTGGCGCGCCGCCGGTGCGGGCCGCACCCGGTCCAGTTCGTCGCTGTCGATGTCGAGCAGCAGCACATGGCAGCCGGCCTGCACGAAGGCGTCGGCCATCGCCAGGCCCAGGCCGCGCGCGGCACCGGTGACGCATACGGACCTGCCGCTCAGGTCGGGGTAGATCGCCGCTTCCGTCGTCATGTTCCGTTCCGTTCCCGCTCGTTCCGCCACGTTCTCCACCGGTGTTCTCGGTCCTGCTCAGACCATGTGCATGCCGCCGTTCACATGGATGACCTCGCCCTGTACGAAGCTCGCCGCGGGCGAGCACAGGAAGGTGACGACGGAGGCCACTTCCTCCGGTCTGCCCAGGCGGCCGAGGGGGGTGGTGGCGAGCGCGGTGTCGCCGCGGGCGGCGACGTAGTCGCGGGTCATGGAGGTCTCGATGATGCCGGGCGAGACCATGTTGATCCGTGCCCTGGAGCCGAGTTCCCAGGCGAGGCTGCGGGAGAAGGCGAGCAGCGCGCCCTTGGTCGCCGCGTAGTGCGCGTGCCGGATGCTGCCGCGGTGACCGGCCATGGAGGTCAGGTTGACGATGCTGCCGCCCTCGTTGAGGTGGGGCAGGACGGCGCGGGTGAGGTAGAAGACACCGTTGAGGTTGACCGAGATGACGGCGTTCCACTGTTCGTCGGTCATGTCGGCGACGGCCTGTTCCGGATAGATCCCGGCGGCGGGTACGAGGAAATCGACCGAGCCGAATGTCTCGACCGCGGCGACGACGAACGCGTTGTTGCTCTCCGGTGAGGCCGCGTCGAGGGTGCGGGTGATCACGGTGGCACCCGTGGGGTCGAGCGTCGCGGCGAACTCCTCCAATGCCCCGGCGTTCAGGTCCCCGAGCACCAGGTTGGCGCCGGCGGCGTGGAACTGGCGGGCCACCTCGCGGGCGATGCCGCCGCCCGCGCCGGACAGGAGGAGGGTCCGGCCCTCGAAGGCGCGGGCGTCAGTCCGCGGAGCCTGCTGCGTCTGCTGTGTGGTCGCTGTCATGGTCGTCCTCTGTGAACAGTTCGGGATGCTGGGCCAGTTCCAGCCGCGTGCGGCGGATGTGGCCGGTGAGAAAGCGTTCGGCGTCGACGGTGTCGGCCCGTTTGATCGCCTCGATGATCAGGCGGTGTTCGGCGTGGATCAGTTCCCAGCCGCTGTCGCCCGCGAGCCGGGCGAAGGCGCGGCGGTAGTGCTGTGTGGTGTTCCAGAACCGGTCGACCATGGCGGTGATCTGAGCGACCCGGCAGCCGGCGTAGGTGAGCAGGTGCAGCCGGCGGTCGAGGGCCAGGAAGCGGTCCACGTCGGTGGTGAGTTCGATCTGCCGCGCGATCGTCTCCAGTTCGGTGACCTGCTCGGCGGACAGATGCGGAACGCTCTCGCTGAGGGCGAGCGGCTCCAGGCGTTCGCGGATCTTGTAGACGCCCTCGCACTCCGCCATGTCCATTCGGGAGACCCAGGCGCCGCTGTTGGACTTCACCACGGTCAGGCCCTCGGCCGCCAGTATCCGCAGGGCCTCGCGTACGGGCAGCCGGCTGGCGCCGAGCTGCGCGGCGACCTGCTCCTGCATGATCCGTGCGCCGGGGCGCAGTTCACCGCTCAGGATGGCGGCACGCAGATGGTCCGCGACGCGTTGGCTGGCGACGGCGGCGCTGGATCCGGACGGACCGGATCCCGACGTGGTGGATCCGGACGGGTCGGATCCGGTGGTCGGCTTGCGTGACATGGTTCTCCCTGGTGCGGTGTCGCGGCAGCGTGTGCGGCGTGTTCAGACGGAAGGCTGCCACAGCAGTACGGGTGAGTCGGCCTCGTACCGCTTGCCGCCCGGGTAGGAGACCAGCTCCAGCTGCATCCCCCAGGGAGTGAGGAAGTAGACCCAGCGCTGCCCCTCGCTCGGGCCCGAGCTGGCCGTGGGTTCGCCCAGGATCCGTACGCCGTGCCGCCGCAGGTGTGCCACGGCGGCGTCGAGGTCGGTGACGTAGAAGGCGAGATGGTGGCCGCCGACATCACTGTTGCGCGGCGGTCGCGTCTCCTGTCCGGGGGCCTCGTACTCGAAGATCTCGAAGTTCGGACCGCCGGCGCAGCGGAAGAAGCGCAGCTCGCGCATCACGGCGCGCGGGTGGACGCCGAGGTGGTCGCTCATCCAGGTGCCGTCGGAGCGGAACGGGCCGAGCGAGTAGACGTGCTCGCAGCCGATCACCTCGACGAAGAACCGGGTCGCCTCTTCGAGGTCTGGAACGGTGAAGCCGATGTGCTCGACGCCGGCCAGTCCGGGAAGTCCCCGCTCTCGATCTTCTGTGGAATGGATCCATCTGTCCGCCATGCCTCTCACATTGCGCCGCCTCAGGTGCGGTAGTCAATGGATATTCCTGAAATCTGAATGCAACGTTCCGGTAACGAGGTATTGGCTATGGATCCATTCACTGCGACAGTGCTCACCGAATCACACAGGAGAGTGCTCATGCCCACACACCGGAAACTGGCCCCCGCCTCACCCTGGACCGAGGTGACGGCGACCAAGAAGGACTGGCACGGCGCGGACCCGCGGCTGCTGACCTCGATGTTCACCCAGACCTTGCTGATCAGGACCTTCGAGGAGTACGTCCTCGACCTCGCGGGCCAGGGACTGATCCATGGGCCTGCGCACTCCAGCATCGGCCAGGAGGGCGGCGCCGTCGGCTCCGTACTGCCACTGACCGGTGCCGACTTCGTCGGCGGCTCGCACCGGGGGCACCACCAGTTCCTCGCCAAGGCTCTGGGCTATGTCGCGCCCGGCGGCATCGACCTGCGCCGGCCCGTCGACGACGAGGTGCGCACCGTCCTGCAGCGCAGCCTGGCCGAGATCTGCGGCCTGGCCAGGGGCTTCTGCCGGGGGCGGGGCGGATCCATGCATCTGCAGTGGCGCGAGGCCGGGGCCATGGGCACCAACGCGATCGTCGGCGGCGGCGTGCCGCAGGCCGCCGGGTTCGCCTGGTCGGCACGGCAGGCCGGCACC
This sequence comes from Streptomyces sp. NPDC006510, assembly GCF_040611955.1. Taxonomy (NCBI): domain Bacteria; kingdom Bacillati; phylum Actinomycetota; class Actinomycetes; order Kitasatosporales; family Streptomycetaceae; genus Streptomyces; species Streptomyces sp. NPDC006510. The sequence goes on from NZ_JBEXPH010000124.1 coordinate 8,763, forward strand.
GATGCCGTCTCGGTCACCTACTTCGGTGACGGCGCGGTCAACATCGGCTCCGTGCTGGAGACGATGAACCTCGCCGCCGCCTGGAAGCTGCCGGTCTGCTTCTTCATCGAGAACAACAAGTACGCCGTCTCCACCCATGTGGACGAGGCGACGGCCGAGCCGAGGCTGTCGGCCCGCGGCCTGGGCTTCAACATCCCCAGCTGGCGCGTGGACGGCATGGACCCGCTCGCCACGTACCTCGCCATGAGAGAGGCGGTGGACCACATGCGGGCCGGCAAGGGCCCCACCATCGTCGAGGCCGAGGTCTACCGCTTCTTCCACCAGAACGGCCCGTTCCCCGGCAGCGCGTTCGGCTACCGCACCAAGGCCGAGGAGAAGGAGTGGCGGGCCCGCGACCCGCTCGCCCTCGTCTCGCAGCAGCTCGTCGAGAACGGCGTCCTGAGCGCCGACGAGATCGAGGACTGTACCGCGCGTGCCAAGGCGGTCATGGCCGCCATCGGCGACGAATTGCTGGAGCCCGACCCCGACGGCAAGCCGGGCACCCGCCGCATCAGGCCCGCCGAATGGCCCGACCCGTCCTTCCGCGATGTCGGCGTACGGGGCGACCTCAGTGAGTTCGACGACGTGCGCGTCGCCGACACCGGGACCGGGCCGGAAGCCTTCCAAGGACGCCTGGAGCAACGGAAGTTCATCGACGTCGTGGCCGAGGTGATGAGCCGGCGCATGGCCGAGGACGCGTCGGTCGTCGTCATGGGCGAGGACGTGCACCGGCTCAAGGGCGGCACCAACGGCGCGACCAAGGGCCTGGCCGAGGCCCACCCGGACCGTGTCCTGGGCACGCCGATCAGCGAGAACGCCTTCGCCGGGCTGGCCGGCGGCATCGCGCTCGACGGCCGGTACAAGCCGGTGGTGGAGTTCATGTACGCCGACTTCATGTGGGTCGCGGCCGACCAGATCTTCAACCAGATCGGCAAGGCCCGGCACATGTTCGGCGGCGACGGACAGGGGTCCGGCGTCCCGCTCGTCCTGCGCAGCAAGGTCGCCATGGGCACCGGCTACGGCTCCCAGCACTCCATGGACCCGGCGGGCATCCTCGCCACGGCCCCCGGCTGGCGGATTGTCGCCCCGTCCACGCCCTTCGACTACGTGGGACTGATGAACTCCGCGCTGACCTGCAAGGACCCCGTCGTCGTACTGGAGCACACCGACCTGTACAACTCGGTCGGTCCGGGCCCGGTGGACGACTTCGACTACTGCCTGCCGGTGGGCAAGGCAGCCGTGCGCCGCACCGGTTCACGGATCACCGTCGTGACGTACCTCGCGATGACCAACTACGTGCTGGAGGCCGTCGAGCAGTTGGGCCTGGACGCCGAGGTCATCGACCTGCGCTGGCTGGACCGCGCCAGTCTCGACTGGGACACCCTCGGCGCGAGTATCCGCAAGACCAACAACGTGCTCATCGCCGAGCAGGGCCCCGTCGGCACCTCGTACGGCGGCTGGCTGTCCGACGAGATCCAGCGCCGCTACTTCGACTGGCTCGATCAGCCGGTCGAGCGCGTCCAGGCCGGCGAGTCCTCGCCCAGCATCAGCAAGGTGCTGGAGCGGGCGGCCATCGCACGGACCGAAGAGGTCGTGGCCGCGCTCCAGCGGGTCACCGAGAACTGACCCTCCCCGTACGAGAGAACACCCAGGAGGGTTGATCATGGCAGAACTGTTCCGAATGCCCGCCGTGGCCGCCGACGCGGCAACGGCCGTGCTGTCCGCCTGGCAGGTGGCGGAGGGAGCGTCGTTCACGAAGGACGACGCGCTGGTCTCCATCGAGACCGACAAGGCCGAGGTGGACGTCTCCGCCGAGCGGGACGGCGTGCTGCTCAAGACGCTGTACGAGGCCGGCGTGGAGATCGAGGTCGGCGACCCGATCGCCGTGCTCGGCGCCACCGGCGAGCAGACCGGTGACCTCGACGCGCTGCTGGCGGAACTCGGCGTCGGCGTCGCCGCGCCCGGCGAGGCCCGGCAGGCGGTGCGCCGGGACGTGCCGGAGGAACCGGTCGCCGAGCGCCCGGCCGCTCCGGGATCCCCGGCGTCCTCCGCCGTGCCTTCCGCCGGCGAGCCGGATCGCGGCGGGCGGGTCTTCAGCAGTCCGCTGGCCCGCAGGCTGGCCCGGGAGGCGGGCCTCGACATCGAGGTCCTGACCGGCACCGGCCCCGGCGGCCGCATCGTCAGGCGTGACGTCGAGGCCGCGGTCGCGGCCCGGCCGGCACCGGCGACCCAGCCGCCTGCGGCCCCGGCACCTCCGGTGGCCGCCACCGTGCCGCAGGCCACCGCCCCCGCCGGCACCGGCGACCACGAGGACATCCCGCACAGCCGGATGCGCCGGGCCATCGCCAGACGCCTGACGGAGAGCAAGCAGCACACTCCGCACTTCTACCTGCGAGCGACCTGCGCCGTGGACGAGCTGCTCGCCCTGCGGCAGCGGATCAACGCCGTCAGCCCGGTCAAGATCTCGGTCAACGACCTGCTGATCAAGGCCGTCGCCACGGCACACACCCAGGTGCCGGAGATGAACGCGGTGTGGCAGCCGGACGCCGTACGCCGGTTCCGTACCGTCGACGTCTCGGTCGCCATCGCCACCGACACGGGCCTGGTGACCCCGGTGCTGCGCGGGATCGAGAACCTGTCGGTGTCGGCGATCGCCACGCGGACCCGCGCGTACGCGGAGCAGGCGCGCTCCGGAGGGCTGCGGCCCACCGACCTCGAAGGCGGCTCGATCACCGTTTCCAACCTCGGCATGTACGGGGTCGAGGAGTTCACCGCCATCATCAACCCGCCGCAGGCCGCGATCCTGGCCATCGGCGCCGCACACGACGAGGCGGTGGTCCGCGACGGTGCGGTCACCGCGGCCAAGGTGCTCGGCGTGGTCCTCTCCGTGGACCACCGTCCGGTGGACGGCGCCGTGGCGGCGCGCTGGCTCGCGGCCTTCACCGAGACCGTGGAGAACCCGGTCCGGCTCGTCGTCTGACCCCACCCCGGTGGCAGGGCGGCCCGCGGCATCACCGCCGCAGGCCGCCCGGGCCCCCATCACCCCAGGCCGCAGTCCGCGTCCGACGGCTGCCAGAGCACTCCAAGAGGACACTGATGTCTTTGATCCGCGGTTCCCGCACCCCAAGTGCGGCCATACCGAACGAAACCCCGCGCGATGCGCTCGGCGAGCTGGACCAGCGCAATCTGCGGCGGCTGATGCCGCTGCTGCTGGCCGCCTACATCATGTCGTTCCTGGACCGGACCAACATCGGCCTGGCCAAGGAACGCCTGGAGGTCGACCTCGGCATCTCCGCCGCTGCCTACGGGCTGGGCGCGGGGCTGTTCTTCCTCACCTACGCGATCTCCGAGGTGCCCAGCAACCTGATCATGTACCGCGTGGGCGCCCGCTGGTGGATCACCCGGATCATGGTGACCTGGGGCGTCATCTCCGCCTGCATGGCCTTCGTACAGGGTGAGAAGTCCTTCTACGCCATGCGGCTGCTGCTCGGCGCCGCCGAGGCCGGGCTGCTGCCGGGCATCCTGCTCTACCTCACCTACTGGTTCCGCTCCGAGACCCGCGGCAGGGCCATCGGGCTCCTCCTGCTCGGCGCCTCCATCGCCAGCGTCGTCGGAAACCCGCTCGGCGGACTGCTCATGGAGATGGACGGACTCGGCGGCTGGCACGGCTGGCAGTGGATGTTCGTCATCGAGGGGATCCCCTGCCTCTTCCTGGCCGTCGTCATCTACCGGTTCCTGCCCGACGGCCCGGCCAAGGCACCCTGGCTGACAGCGGACGAGGCCCGGCTGGTCCAGGACGCGGTCACCCGCGAGCAGACCGAGGGCTCCGAGGCCGCCGGCAACGGCTCCGGGTCCGGCTCGCTGCTGACGGTGCTGCGCGACAAGCAGATGCTGCTGGCCATCTTCGCCAACTGGACACACCAAGTCGCCCTGTACTCGGTCGTCTACTTCCTGCCCGGCATCATCGGCGGCTGGGGCGACCTCTCGCCGTTCACCATCGGCCTGCTGACCGGCCTGCCCTGGCTCACCGCGGCCGTCGGTGCCGTACTGGTGCCGCCCCGCGCGACCACGCCCCGGCGCTCCCGCAACTTCGTGGTGGTCGGTCTGCTGATGATGTTCACCGGCCTCATCGTCGCCGCCGTCGCCGGTCCCGTGATCGCCCTGCTCGGCTTCTGCTTCACCGGGCTGGCGTTCTTCGTCGTCCAGCCGCTGCTGTTCAACTTCCCCGCCACCCGCCTCTCGGGCAAGACCCTCGCCGGCGGCCTGGCACTGCTCAACACCATCGGCATCACCGGCGGCTTCGTCGGCCCCTACATCATGGGCTACACCGAGGACGCCACCGGCAACCACCTGTCCGGCCTGTGGGTCTCCATCGTCCTGCTGGCCCTCGGCGCACTGGCGGCCACCCGGCTGCGCTTCTCCCCCAAGTCCTGACGAGCACCGGGGCGTGGGCCACCCTCCTGTGGGGGCCCACGCCCCGGCAGCAGAGTGGCCCACGCCCGGACGCGTCGCGTACCCGACTAAGGGCTGCCCCTGGATGACCGGGGCGGACTGAGTGCCCCCGCTGACGGTGTCGTTGACTGTCACAGTCGGCGCGTCTGCTGCTTGGGGGGCGAACTCGTCCAGCAGCAGGCGTAGTTCCTGTGCGGCTGCCGGGTCCGCGCGCAGCGCTCGGCGCATCCTGAGCCGCCGAGGCCGGCGCGTCGCAGCGTATCGATTCCGCGCATGGGCTTCCAACTACGGAAGGGGAGGGACACCGGCCATCTCGCCGAAGCCGATGAGGCGTTCCGGTGCACGAGGGGCGGCTCATTGCTCGTCCTCGGTGGGCCCGACCGGGTCGGCGGTCCGTGCCGGAAGGAGCACGGACCAGCAAGCTTCCTCCTCACGCTGCTCCTGGCTCCGTCGCAGCCATGCCTGGACGGTCAAGGACACCACAGCGGTGGTGCCCGCTACCGCCGGCAGCGCGACCACGCTCGGATCGATCGGCATGAGCAGCAGAAGCATCGTGAGGGCCGCCGATCCCCACCCGGTCAGCACAGCGGCCGCGGCCAGCCGCCGGGAGCGCGGCCGGTCCTGGCCCGCCCGCAGATCGATACAGGCAGGCAGGTACCAGACGTTGCCGGATGCGAAGAGCACGACGACACCGACCGCCAGAACACCGTGGGACATCGGGAAGCACTCTCCTGGGAGCGGGGTTGGGGGGAGGGAAGGGTCAGTGCGGTACAGCGGGTTCGAGTTCAAGTGCGGCGATCTCCGGATGGTGCAGATCGAAGGCGGGGGACTCGCTGCGGATACGGGGCAGGGAAGTGAAGTTGTGCCGGGGCGGAGGGCAGGACGTGGCCCATTCCAGGGAGCGGCCATAACCCCAGGGGTCGTCGACGGTGATCTTTCTGCCGTACTGGCTGGTCTTCCAGACGTTGTAGAGGAACGGCAGGAACGACAGTCCGAGGAGGAATGAGCCAATGGTGGAAAGGGTGTTGAGAGCGGTGAAACCATCAGCGGCGAGATAGTCCGCGTACCGGCGCGGCATTCCCTCGACTCCGAGCCAGTGCTGCACGAGGAACGTGAGGTGGAAACCGACCGTCAGCACCCAGAACGTGATCTTGCCCAGGCGCTCGTCGAGCATCCTGCCGGTGAACTTCGGCCACCAGAAATGGAATCCGGCGAACATCGCGTACACGACTGTACCGAAGAGCGTGTAGTGGAAGTGGGCTACGACGAAGTACGAGTCGGAGACATGGAAGTCCAGCGGTGGTGAGGCCAGGATGACTCCGGTCAGGCCGCCGAAGACAAAGGTGATCAGAAATCCGGTGGTCCACAGCATCGGCGTCTCGAAGGACAGTGATCCCTTCCACATCGTGCCGATCCAGTTGAAGAACTTCACTCCGGTCGGTACGGCGATCAGGAAGGTCATGAAGGCGAAGAAGGGCAGCAGTACGCCACCGGTCACATACATGTGGTGGGCCCAGACGGTGACGGACAGGCCGGCGATGGCGATCGTCGCGGCGACGAGACCGATATAGCCGAACATCGGCTTCCGGGAGAAGACCGGAATGATCTCGGAAACAATACCGAAGAACGGCAGAGCCAGTACATAGACCTCGGGGTGACCGAAGAACCAGAAGAGGTGCTGCCACAGAAGCGCGCCGCCGTTGGCGGGATCGAAGATGTGTGAGCCGAACTTCCGGTCCATCTCCAGCGCGAAGAGCGCCGCGGCCAGGACAGGGAAGACCAGGAGAATGAGTACGGCGGTCAGCAGCACGTTCCAGGTGAAGATCGACATCCGGAACATGGTCATTCCTGGGGCACGCATGCAGATGATGGTGGTGATGAAGTTCACCGCTCCCAGAATGGAACCGAAGCCGGAAAGCGCCACGCCCATGATCCACATGTCGGCGCCGACGCCCGGTGAATGCGTAGCGTCGGACAGCGGGGCATAGGCGAACCATCCGAAGTCGGCGGCGCCCTGCGGAGTGAGGAACCCTGCGGCGGCGATCAGTGAACCGAAGAGGAACAACCAGTACGCCAGCATGTTCAGTCGCGGAAACGCCACATCGGGTGCGCCTATCTGAAGCGGCATGAGCCAATTGGCGAATCCTGTGAACAGCGGCATCGCGAACAGGAGCAGCATCACCGACCCATGCATGGTGAATGCCTGGTTGAACTGCTCGTTGGAAACGATCTGTGTCCCGGGACGGGCGAGTTCGGCACGCATCACGAGTGCCATCGCGCCACCGATCAGGAAGAAGACGAACGCGGTGACGAGATAGAGAGTGCCTATCTGCTTGTGGTCGGTCGTCGTGAGCCACGAGACGACGATCCGCCCGCGGGACGAACGGCCCGGCAGATCGGTGCCGGGTCGCATCGCCGGCTCTGTCGTGTCGGCCCCGGTGGCTTGGCGACTGTTGTTGGTGGAGTGCGCGGCGACGATGGCGGCTCCGGGTCCGGGGGGCACGGACCCCTGTGCGGGGGCGGCCTGATTGCCCTGAGATTCCATTGCGTCCACCGGACCGTGTCCTCCAACTCTTGCGGTTCTTCGAGCGCTCCCCGGCCGCACGGGGCGGCGGGGAGCGGTCGGAAAGGTCCGGCGGATCACGAGGGGACGGACCGGACCTTCCCGGCCGCACCATGCTGGCCGTGCCCCTCGAAGCCCTCCAGGGACCGACAGGTACCTTCCACGGGGCCGACCGGCCCTGCTGCCGGCCCGTCGGGCGGCCGACCGGCCTCACCCGAGCCGGTCCCGGGGGCGGCAGTGCACCGCCGGGCCCTCGGCCCCGTGGCTGTCGTAGGCTGACCGTCCGTGGACCGGTCCCAGCCCTGCGGTGATCCGGTGAGCAATTTCCCGGCATACGGCACACGGACCCAGAGAGCGGCGCCCCGATGACAGAGACAGCACCTACCGCGCCCGACTCCCCCTTCGGAGTTCCTTCTCCCGGCTCCGCCTCCCCCGCCCCCGAATCGCCCGGAGCCCGCTGCCCCGGTCCGGCGCTCTGGCCTCAGCCCAGTCGGCCGGACAGGATGCGCAGTCTGCTGGATGCCGTGATGAGTCTGGGGCGGGGCCTGGAACTGCCCGAGGTGCTCCGCGGGATCGTGGAGGCCGCGGTGACCCTGACCGACGCGGAGTACGGAGCGCTCGGCATTGTCGGGGACGGGCAGAAGCTGCTGGAGTTCCTGCCGGTCGGCATATCGGAGCAACTCGCCGCCGTGATCGGCCAGACGCCGTGCGGGCGCGGAATCCTCGGTGAGCTGATCCATCACCCGGAACCGCTGCGGCTCACCGACCTGAGCCGCCATCCGCGCAGCTTCGGATTTCCGCCCCATCATCCCCCGATGCGCACCTTCCTCGGGGTGCCGGTGCGGGTTCGCGACGAGGTGTTCGGCAACCTCTACCTCACCGAGAAGCGGGGCGGGGTGAGTTTCGACGCCGACGACGAGGCGGTGCTGACCACCTTGTCGATCGCGGCCGGGGTCGCCATCGACAACGCCCGCATGTACGACGAGAGCCGGCGCCGGGAGCGGCGTCTGGAGGCACTGGGTGAGATCACTCGCACTCTGCTCTCGGGGACGGACACCGACGAGGTGCTGCATCTGATCGCCGAGCGGGCGATGGAGGTGGCGGGGGCCGACCGGGCCGCGATTCTGTTGCCGACGCCCCCCGCGTCCCTCTCCGGAGCTTCGGAGACATCCGGGGTTGAGGCACGTCTCACCGTTGCCGTCGCCCACGGCAGGGACTCCGAACGCGTCACGGGGCTGTCCGTACCCGCGCGGGGATCACTGGCCGGACTCGCCGCCCGTACCGGGACACCGGTGCACTGCGCCGATGTCCGCACCGATCCCCGGGCCCACCCGTTCGGCGACGGTGCCGAGGACGGTCTGGGTCCGGTGGTGACGGTGCCTTTGCGAGTCGACACGGGGGCAAGGGGCGCACTGCGCCTGGGGCGGCCGGTGGACCGCCCGCCGTTCGACGACACCGAGGTAGCACTCGTCTCGGGCTTCGCCGACCAGGCGGCCATCGCCCTGGAACTGGCCCGTAGGCGGGCCGAGTCCGAGGAACTCGCCGTCATGCACGACCGGGACCGGATCGCCCGCGATCTGCACGATCTGGCGATCCAGCGGCTCTTCGCGACCGGGATGACTCTGCAGAGCACCACGCGTGCCATCGCGGACCGGCCGGACGCGGCCGAGCGGGTCAGCCGGGCGGTGGATGATCTGGACACCACGATCCGGATCATCCGGTCCACCATCTTCGATCTGCGGACAGCGGACGGTCCGGGCCGCGGCGGGCTGCGGCACCGGATGACGGAGACCGCTCGCACGGCGGCACACGCCCTTGGTTTCCGGCCCTCTGTGCGGATCGACGGGCCGGTGGACACCACGGTGCCGGACGAACTGGCCGAACACGTGGTGGCGGTCGCCGCCGAGGCGGTGTCCAATGCCTCTCGCCATGCCCGTGCCACTCGTATCGGCATCATGCTGTCGGCCGACGACGCGGTGACCCTGACCGTCACCGACAACGGCATCGGAATCGGGGACGGTGTCACGACCGCGCCCGGGACAGGGGCAGCGGTCGATGCCGACGAACCGGCGGCCGGACGCCTCGGCGGGCTGGCCAATATGCGTACGCGGGCAGAGCTGTGCGGCGGCACACTGGCCGTCGAACGGCCGGCGGACGGCGGCACCCGGATCATCTGGCGCGTTCCGCTCCACGGCTGACGCCCGAGTGCCTGTCAGCTTCCCGGGGCCGGGGGGCGCCCCTGGCGGTCCTTGATCCGGCCGACGAGCATCGCGGCCTGGATTCGGCGGCCCACGCCCAGTTTCGCGAGGATCGAGGAGATGCGGTTCTTGACGGTCTTCTCGGCCAGGAAGAGACGTTCCGCGATCTCTCGGTTGGTGAGGCCCTCGCCGATGAGATCCAGGATCTGCCTTTCCCTGGGCGTGAGTCCGTCCAGTTGCGATGCCTCCGACGCCTCGGCAGGGGTTCGCTGGGTGGTGCCCCGCAGCCGTGCCATCACGCGGGCGGTCGTCCGTGGATCGAGCATCGAGGTGCCTGACGCGACCGTGCGTACGGCGGCGATCAGATCGGCTCCGTTGATCTGCTTCAGCACGTACCCCGCGGCGCCCGCCATGATGGCGTCGAACAGCGCCTCGTCATCATCGAACGACGTCAGCATCAGGCAGGCGAGTTCGGGCATCAGGGCACGCAACTCCCGGCACACCTCGATACCGGCGTGGTCACCGCCTTGGTCGTCGCCGAGGCGGACGTCCAGTACGGCGACCTGCGGCCTGCAGGCCGGTACGCGGGCCAGCGCCTCCCGGGCGTCGGACGCCTCGCCGACGACCTCGATGCCGTCCTCGGCTTCCAGCAGATCGCGTACGCCGCGCCGTACGACCTCGTGGTCGTCGAGGATGAAGACGCGTACAGGGGTCGCGGATTGCGTCGGAACCGTGTTCAACGGGGTCGTGCTCAGCGAAGAATTCGAGGACTCGTTCACACCATGCTCGATCGATTCGGGGAGAGGGCCGCAAACAGTATGTGCCCGTCCGCGAGCCCGTTCCCGCCGGGGTGCCACAGCATGGCAAACGGCGTCTGAACAGGGCCGAAAGGCCCTGTGGCCGGGGGCCGGTCAGCGGGCAGGGCGCGGTGCCATACTGACGCCGCCAAGATCGTCCGGGCGCCACGGACATCTCCCTTCCCGGCCACCCCACTGCGCTGCACCGAGGAGTCACCGGCCCATGAACACCCCGAGCGAGGACTACCACGCACTGCTCGCACGGCATGACGCGATGCGGCTGCGACGACGCATCCTGGCCCCGTCCGGAAGCCGTACCGAAGCGTGGAGCGCCGAGGCTCCGCAGGCGTACGACGGAACGGCCGACCAGCTGCTGATCAGCGATTCGCTGCCACTGGTGAACCCACTGGAGGAGCTGATCGCCGAGCTGTACCGGATCCTGTTCGAGCGGCATCCATATCTGCGTTCGCTGTTCCCCGAGTCGATGGCGTTCCAACAGGCCCATCTCGCGGGGATCTTCCGCTACCTGATCGGCAATCTGCACCGTACGGACGAAATGATCGGCGTCTTCGGGCAGTTGGGGCGCGACCATCGCAAGCTCGGTGTGCGCCCCGCGCATTTCGAGGCCTTCGAGGCGGCTCTGATCGAGGCGCTGCGCGTGCGTGCGGGCGCCCGGTGGACCCGTGCGCTGGAGGACGCCTGGCTGCGGATGCTGCGGCTGGCTGTTTCGGCGATGGTCAGGGGCGCGGACGAGGCGATCGCCGAACCGCCCAGCTGGGAGGCGACAGTGACCTCGCACGAACTCCGCACGCCCGATCTCGCGGTGCTGCGGGTACGGCCCCATCAGCCCTACGCCTTCGAGGCCGGACAGTACGCGTCCTTGGAGTCGCCGCTGCTGGAACAGGCCTGGCGTCCCTACTATCTGGCCCGCGCGCCGCATCCGGACGGTGAGCTGGAGTTCCATGTACGGGCCCGGGGCGCCGACGGGGTGAGCGATGCGCTGGTGCACGGTACACGGGAGGGCGGCACCGTTCGTCTCAGCGCCCCGCGCGGCGCGCTGGCTCTGCCGGATCATCTTCCGTCCGCAGACATTCTGCTGATCGCCTCCGGTACGGGCTGGGCTCCGATGAAGGCGCTGCTCCAGCAGATCGACGCCGACCGGTCCCGTGAGCACCGAGTACGGCTGCTGCTGGGTCTCGCCGCGCCGGAGGAGAGAGCGGCGGCCGATGAGATGTACGACGCGGCGTATCTGGAAGCGTTCCGGCGCGGACACCCCTGGCTGACCGTCATCGCTGCTGATGCGGCGCATGCTCGCTTCGCGGGCGCCGGGCTGCGGGCCCTGAACGGAATACTGCCAGCGCATCCTGGGGCCGCGGCCCGGCAGCACGCCTTTCTGGCCCTGGCTCCCGAGGCCTCCGCGACCGGGCCGGCGCGGGCCGTCTCCGCGCGTCTGGCCGCCGCCGGAGTGCCGGCCGCGCACATCCATCACGAGACCACCGCCATCGTCGCGGTCACAGAAACGTCTGCCAGTACGACCAGAACCGGATTGCTATCAGCATGACGACGGCCAGGCACCAGGTCACCGGCACCACGAGGGGGAACTCCAGCACCGCCGCGACCAGGGCGCGCGGGGCGGGCAGGACGCCGTGGCGCAGATTGTGCACCGTGGTGTGCCAGAACATCAGGATGGTGGCCACCCACACGAGCACGCACCACAGGCAGAGGGCACCTATGTCGTACAACGCCTGTGTCATCAGCCACATGCAGAAGCCGACGCCGAACAGCGTGCCGAGGTTCAGCCCCAGCCAGTACCAGCGCCGATAGCGTGCGCCCGCCAGCAGGCCGGCGCCGGTCCCCATCACCACCCCGAAGGCAACCAGCCCGATGAGCGGGTTGGGAAAGCCGAAAGCCGACGCCTGCTCGCTGCGCATCACATTCGTGCAGGACACCACGGGGCTCAGCGAGCAGGCGGGCACGAAGCCGGGGTCGGCGAGCAGTTCGAACTTGTCGATCGTGATGACGAACGAGCCGAGCAGCCCGAGCGCGGCGGTGACGACCAGCAGCCATGCGGACCCCCGCCTCGCCCCGGCGCACTCCCGGTCGAGGCCCGCCCCGGACGCGCCGGCGCGGGCCCGGTCGTCGGTCTCGGGTTCTTCCGTCATCCTCCCCGCCCCGCGCTCCGACAGCTTCATGTCCGCCCCCGTACGCAACCGTCCGGCCAGACGACCTCCACCCGGATTCCTCGCGCACGCGCGAAGGCAACCAGATGCGCGGTGGCGTCCCGGCCGTCCGACGGCGATCCGTCCCACACGGCCAGCACGGTCCGGCACGTCCCCACCAGACGTTCATCGGCGCTGACACACGCGTTGCGGTCGGCCGGATCGAAAGCCAGCAGCCGTACTTGTTCGGCCAGGACCAGCAGTTCGCCTGCGGCCGACCGGTCCCGCTCGGGCAGCACGGCGGGAACAGCGCCCTGGGCCGGCAGCATCACTGTCAGCTTCCGCCCGGCCTCCCGGGCGGCCCGCCCGAACACCAGCGGCAGCCCCGCCCCGACCCGCACCAAGGCGGCCGCGCCCTCTGCCAAGCGGTCCAGCCGCGCTCTCAGTTCATCCTCCACCAGGTCCAGGGTTCTCTTGCTGAGGTCTCTGTGCCCGACGACTGCGATCACCACGTTTCCCTCCTGCGCGCACCCGCACCGTCCGAACGCACCCGCACGCCACGCCACGGCCCGGCCCTTGACCGGCCCGGAGCACGCGATGCACCGCAGTGAACCCATCGGAGGTCCGACGCCGCTAGGGCCGTTCGGCCCTGGGGCCGTTCGGCCCTGGCGTGGGGACGGCGCCACACGATGTACTCGTGCGGCAGGTGAGCAGACCAGGAGACGAGGCAGCCCATGAGCCACTCATGCCATCAGTCGCCCCAGCCGTCGGTGCGCACGGCTGTGACCACACCATCGGAGGCGGCACCGTTTTCGGGTTCGGCGGCCATCGCGCCGCGCCGCACGGTCGAATTGACAGGTGCCCAGGCACTGAGCCTGCTTGGCAGGACGTCGCTCGGGCGGATCGTCTTCACCCAGCACGCGCTGCCCGCCATCCGACCGGTGAACCATCTGCTGGACCACGGTCAGATCGTCATCCTGACCCATCAGGACTCGGATCTTTTCGCCCAGGCCCACGACCATGGCGATCGGGGAGTCGTGGTCGCCTACCAGGCCGATGACATCGATCCGCTGACCCATCTGGGCTGGAGTGTCGTCGCCACGGGGTACTGCCGCCCGGTCGCCGATCCGGACGCGCTGACGCGCTACCAGCGGCTGCTCCGCCCCTGGCCGGGCCCAGTGATGAACTGCGCGGTACGCATCCGTCCACATCTGGTCACCGGAATCCGGCTGGCCGTCTAACTCGCCGCCCAGGCGTGAGCGCGAGATCGCGGAGGATCTGGCCACGGCGTCAGTGCCGCTGATATCACGCCGTCCAGGCCGGACTTGCGGACCGTCTCGGCCAACAGCGCGGCCCGTGCCTGCGAATCCGCACGGCGACCACCGCCCTCGATACGGACACGCGGGTACGGCCCGTTACTCCTGATCACCTGAGGAGTGCTTCTTTCCACGCGACGACCAGAACCTTTGGTCCTTCATGAGGCACTCAGCGCATCCATGAGGCACTCAGCGCATCTTGGGCTCCGCAGCCCCTTCCTTCCGGTCGGGACCGCACTCCTGCTTCGCCGCCGAGCAGACAGTCCGACCACCCGGCACCGGCCTGTCAACCGGCCCAGGCGGGCGGGCCGTTCACGGAAAACCGGGCTCGCGCTCGTGAGATCAGGACGGCCGGGTCGGGGCGCGCCTGCAGCACGTTCAGGATCAGGAGCCACCACTGGTCCAGCCGGGACCCGAGTTCCTGCTCCCTCGCCACCTCGTCGGTGAGGTCGTACAGACCGTACAGCGCACACACGAGCGTCGTGGCCGTACCCGATGGCTCGATTCCCTCGGCGAGTTCACCCTTGGACCGGGCCTCGGCAAGAAGCCGTGTGACGGCCGCGGTCCAGGCGGCAAACGGTGCGGGCACGGCCGCGTCGATGCTGCGGCGCTCGGCCCACAGGCGGGCGCCTGCGCGCGCTACGACGTCCTCACGCAGGACTCTGGCGATCTCGAAGCTCAGGGCGACAAGTTTCTCAAGCGGCGGGACGCCCGGGTCCGTGTAGTACGGGGTCAATTGCGGCCATGTGGCGAACTGTTCACGGACGACGGCGAGGGCGAGCTTCTCCTTGCTGGAGTAGTGAAAGTAGACGGCTCCACTGGTCTTCCCCGAGCGGCCGCTTATGTCGTTGATACTGGTGCCCACGTATCCCCGTTCGACAAAGAGATGCGCTGCGGCTTCCAATAGGGATCTCCGGGTTGCCCACGCCCTGTCTTGCACGTGTGTTCCACCTTCGTTCATTTATTCGATGAATTTGATGCAGTGGGTAGTGCGCCCGCGCACTGGCGGCACTTCACCGCCGACCGTACAACTTTTATTATCTTCGACTGTGCGTACATGTGGGTGACATCGATAAATCGCGGCCACGCGCCGATGGCTCCGCGAACGGGACTGCCCCATACGGCCACCAGGACACGATTTACCTCAACCAACCCATTCTGCAATGCAGTTGGCCAGGTCCACGGCGCTCCACAGTCGACCTCCGGCGTGCTCCGCCCCTTCGCACCTAGCCTGCAACCGGCCTGCCGTCAAACACTCGAAGTAGTGATTGCGCCCCTCTTCCCACAAAATTAACGTAGTGACCACGATGTTTTCGGGCTCGACCCATACGGCGGATGACGCCAGTAGTGGCGGGCCCCACGGAGGTGAATCGACCACCTTCGCGCACGGTCAAGAAAGACCGTTCGGCATCCCAGTCCCAGTAGTCGAGCGCGTCTCTCCCGCAGTCCGACATCTCACTGAACTCGGCGACACAGTGGGGATTGCGCTCTCTCCGAGAACGGCAGAGAAATGACAGCTCATAGCCTCTTTTGCTGGTCTCCGGCCGCCATCGTCTTCGATTGCGACGGAACCCTGATGGACACCGAACGCCACTGGCAGGACGCACGCAACAGAGTCTTCAGAGAGTTCGGTCTCAAGCCCCCGGCCGGATTCGCCGAGCGGGCCAAGGGAGTGCATTACACCGAGTGCGGGAGCCTCATGGCCAGGGAGACCGGAAAGCCCGACCTCACCGGCGATATGACCCATTCGCTTCTCCGGCACTTCACGGCGTTGGTCGACGCGGACCCTGTCACCATGCCGGGCGCGGCGGCGCTGGTTCGTCTGGCTGCCCGCCACCTGCCCCTCGCGGTTGCCAGCAACTGCCCGCTGGACATGGTGGAGTCCAGCCTGAATCGGGCCGGACTGCTGGGCCACTTCGGCCACATCGTCGTCGCGGGCGCCGGATTGCGGCCCAAGCCCCATCCCGACGTCTACGCCGCCGCGGCAGATCTCTGTGGCGTGCGGCCACAGGACGCACTGGCGGTCGAGGACTCCGTCACCGGTATCGACTCGGCGCGAGCCGCCGGCCTACGCACGCTGGGTGCTGGCCCTCGCCCTGCCGGACGGGGTGCGGACCGGGCCGATCTATGGGTCAGCACCCTGGCCGACCCGGAGCTGGTGGCCTGGGCCAACGCCTGGATCACGGAGTGATCGTTTCGGAATGAGGTTCGGAGTCGTCTCAAGCAGATGATGCCGCAGGCGAGTTGGAGCGTGCCGGGATGGAGGTCGGCCCGTATCTCGTAGCGGATGCGGATGCGGATGCGCACACAATGAGCCTCCGCCAACTTGAAGGTGCAGGTCAAAATGCTGGTGCGCGGCTCTTTCGGGGTACTCGCGCAGGTCGTGGGCGGTGGTCCGAGGCGTAGATCGTCCGTCACCGCGTGAGGCCCGCGGCGCCCCACTACAGGCACGGTTCCGTGTTCTCAACGAGAGGCAGATCGCCTTTGCCGGGGCGGGAGACGAAACCGACGACCGATATACCCGGCCTGAATTCTGTTCTCGGCTGGGAATCCGTCCCGCCTTCATAGACCGAAGGGCGTGTCAGTGCTCGCCCTTAACCTTCCGCCATGGGAAGCACACAAAATCAGGATGATGGGCGCTGCTACGCATGGCGGGATCTGCTGCAACGGTGGAGTGACGAGTGGCTCGCCCCCGTACTGCACGAACAGGAGCGGGCCGAGTCGTTTCCCGACAAAGTGCGCAAAGCTCGCTGGCTGGGAGCTGCTGGGGCTACCGGCGAGGAACTCAGCGCGCTCGAACAGCGACTGGGCACCGTTCTGCCGGCGAGCTACCGGCAGTTCCTGCTGACCAGTAACGGCTGGCTCAACACAACCCATGGCATCGACCGAATCTTGCCGCTCCAGGAAGTCGGATGGGCCCGGGACCTGGACCTGGAGCTCATCACAGGCTGGACGGGTGGACCCACGGGGACGGCGCCTCGGGTGAGTGACGAGAGGTACTTCGTCTACGGCGAGGCCCAGGACCCCGCCTCGCTCCGCCCCGAATACCTGCCGCACACCCTGACGATCAGCCATACCCCGAACGCCACCGACGTCTACCTGCTCAACCCCTGCGTGGTCACCGCAGACGGAGAGTGGGAAGCCTGGTATCTCGCCCACTGGCTGCCCGGAGCGGTCCGCTACCGGTCCTTCTGGGACCTGATGAATGACGAATACAACAGCTTCCGCGACGAACAGTGAAAGTCGTGGGTCATCGACCCTGTGAGGACAGGGCAGGAATCGTGCTGCTGGATCAGCGTGCGAGTCCTCCGCGTCAGAGATGGGTGATCAAAATCCGCGGTTGACTTCGAGATTCGTCAACACGAGCAGGGCGCGCAGGAGGCGGGTGGCGCGGGCGGGGTCGGTGCGGAGCTTGGTGAGGATCCGCCAGTTTTTGAGGTGTGCGAAGCCGTGTTCGACCGGTGCGCGTCCGGTGGCGAGGACCGGGTCTGTCAAACGAGGGCTCTGTTCCGTAGTCGGTGGTGACGTTCTGTTGTCACGACAGAAGGATTCGGTGGCGGAGGAGGTCGAATCCTGCTC
>NZ_JBEXPH010000125.1:0-25740 GCF_040611955.1 Streptomyces sp. NPDC006510
ATATCGGCTTCGAGATGGTGGAGACCGGCTGTCTGCAACTGTTCGAAGAAGCCGTCGTAGTTCGGCGTCGGCACGCGCAGGGAATCCTCCGGAGCACGTGCCGTGCTCGGTGCGGTGTCCGGCTCGTGCCGTGTGACCAGCCGTCCCTGCGACGTGGCCGGCTCGCCGTTCTCCACCTGCCGCAGCAGGGCGACGAAGGCGTCCTCCCCCGGGCCGTCGACCACCGCGTCCACGGCAGGGTAGTTCGCCAGCAGGGCCCGGCCCATCGGGCCTTCGCAATTGCTGCCGCCCAGCACGATCATCCCGGTGTAGCCACGCTCCCGCAGCCGCCCGGCCACCGCCAGAGTGGGACCGTTCTGGCTGAACATGCTGGTGAATCCGATGACTTCGGGAGCGGACCGCAGAAGGGACTCGGTGGTCTCCTCCACATGCCGGTCGGCCACCTCACGCAGCGAATCGATCAGCGCGATGGTCTCCTCGTCCACCCGCTTGCCACGCAGTTCCTCGAAGTACGCCGCCCGGCGTTCGGAATCGGCATGCCGGCACGCGTAGATCCAGTCACCGACCGCCATATGGTAGAGCTTCTCCGACACCAGCTCATAGGCATCAGACCATTCCGCGTCACTGAATCCCAACGCCTGCTGGGCAAGGCCATAAAAATTGAGGTAGGCATAACTGGCGTCCACTTGCCATCCCTCGGCCTCGGCGACCGAGCGTAATATTCCCACCTGAATTGACGGGCGTATGGCACTGTTCCAAGGCATCGACACCAGAGAAGCTTTTCGTGTGCGAGACACGTGATTATCTCCATCGAGCGGATCTTCAGTGGCTTCCGCAAGCCTGACGCGCATATCACTCAGGCGTCAAGACCTCGACTGGATGTGGCTGGAACATATGACTTGCGCCTTCAAGACAACACCATGCACTGTTCCAGTGCTCCGCTTTTCAAGATCGCCCATGCTCGTCGGCCCGGACAGAAAGGCTTGAGCAAGGCTGGTAAGTGCTGGAGCCCGAGGGGATACGAACCGTTCGGAACAGGAGGAGTGCGAGTGCCGGGACTTCCAGAAACGGTGCGGGGATCCCCATGCCAGAGCAGACGGGGCGAGCGATACCCACCGCCACTTTCAGTATGCGACCAGGGTTCCGGCCGGTCTCCGGGTGGCTTGAATCACCACTGCGGTCTTGCGGGAGAGAAGGGCGCTACCTAGTGTGCGGCCGATTAGTTTCCCCGTAGCGCACCGGATCCCTCGAACCGTGAAAGCGCAGGCCAGTGATCCCTCCCTGCACGAGAAAGGCACAGAAACGTTGCCTGACCTTCTCGTTTCGATATTCCGTTCCCGACAATGCAGGCCCGGAACCTGGTTGAGGATTGACACGAGGGTGCTGTCCGGCCGCACATGAAGGGCGGGTCGGTCACATGTTTCGGTACGTACCCGCCTTCCTACGGGCTCCGCGTACCGGCGATCGGCAGGGCGGTCGCTCCGCCGGGGTGCGGATCTCTGTCCGGGGGCCTGTTGAGCATGAACCACAGCACAGGGAGCAGAACCCGGAGTTGCCCCGCGGCATGCGCCCCGCCGGTCAGCCGGCCGGCCGAGCCCGAACGGCGGATTGTCTCGCGGTGTGTGAGCCGGCCGGCCAGTTCGATGCTTTTCCTCCACACCTGTCCCACACCTGCCATGCGGAACTCCCACCATCTCTCGAAGAGGGGAAGCTCATGCCTTTTCTCGCCAACCGCTGGGACATCCAGCCGAAGCACCCTTGGCTACGGGGACAGCGGCCGGAGCGGCCGGCCCGCTACGACGAGGAGACGGGGATGTGGAACGTCTACGGATATGCCGAGGCCGTCCAGGTGCTCAGCGACCCGGCGACCTACTCCTCGGACATCACCAAGTACTTCGTCCGGGGCGATGTCGACGTCTCGGCGCTCGAGGGCAACCTGGTCCGGATGGATCCGCCGGACCACGGCCAGCTGCGCAGGATCGTCAGCCACGCGTTCACCCCGAAGATCATCTCCGGTCTGGAGCCGCGGATTGCCGAGATCACCCACCAACTGCTCGACGAGGTCGAGGGCAAGGACAGCTTCGACCTCGTCGAGGACCTCGCCTTCCCGCTCCCGGTGATCGTCATCACCGAACTGCTGGGCGTACCGAGCAGCGATCGGCCACTGTTCCGTGAGTGGGTGGACAAGATGTTCTCGAACGAGAGCACCGTCTCGTTGGTCTCCAACGAGGAGGAGCTCCGGCAGATGGTTCAGGAAGGGCTTGAGCTGAACGCCCAGATGCAGGCGTACATCCACGAGCACGCCGCGGAGCGCAGGACCAAGCCCCGGGAGGACCTGCTGACGCAGCTTGTCCAAGCCGACGTGGAGGGCCAGCAGCTGACTGACGCTCAGATCGCCAACTTCGCCTCGCTCCTCCTCGCCGCCGGGCACATCACCACCACCATGCTGCTCGGAAACACGATTCTCTGCCTCGACGACGAGCCGGATCAGCTGGAGCGGGTCCGTGGGGACCGGGGGCTGCTGCCAGGGGCGATCGAGGAGTCGGTGCGGTGCCTGGCGCCCCTCTCATCCGTCTTCCGGGCCACCACCTCCGAGGTACGTCTCGGCGGGGAGCGCATCGAGGCGGGGCAGGTGCTGGCGGTCTCGCTCTCCGCCGCGAACCGTGACGTGGCGCAGTTCGAGCGGCCGGAGCTCTTCGACGTCACCCGTGACCCGAATCCGCACCTCGGCTTCGGCCGTGGCGTTCATTTCTGTCTGGGCGCCCCGTTGGGGCGGCTGGAGGGCCGGATCGCCCTGAACATCCTGCTGGACCGTCTGCCGGAGTTCCGTACGGACCCGGAGGATCCGCCGGTCTTCATGCCCTCTCCGGAGATGACCGGTGCCCGCTCCCTGCCGCTGCGGACCCGAGAGGGCGTGATGGCCCGATAACGCGGAGCCGACCGCACCCGCCGGCCATGAGCACCGTGTGGCTGGAGCGCGCAGGCCGGCTCGTCGTGAGGTGAGAGGGGCGGCATCCCTCGGGCGTCGGCCGTGTGTCGTGGCCCTCGGCGGCTCCGCTCCTCGTCCGGGCGAACCGGGCCTCGCTCAATCCGGGAGACGGTGCCGGGTCGGCCGAGCGCGGGGCACACGGGCCGCCCAGGTCCCGGGCCCCGCCACCGCCGGACCGACCGGACGCGGAAGTGCGCGAGCCCGCGCGGCGAGCACGGCCACGGAGCACCGGACGTTGTCCATCGCCTCGCGCAGCCCGTCCGTCATCTCCAGGTTCTCCTCGCATTCCCTCGCAGATCCCGCATACCGTGGGACCGAAGCGCCGTCCCGGGAATGTCTGTCCTGCGTGGCGGCCCGGACGACCGCGGGACGCGTACGGACGGGTCCGTACACGTCCCGCGGTCGTCATCCGGGGCACTGCGGCCTGCGGCTCAGGCCGGGTCCGTGCTCAGCCGGGCGAGCACGAGGTCCGTCAGCTCGCGGGGCGTCGGGCACTCGTAGAGCAGGTCGGCGGGCCATTCCAGACCGGTCAACCGGGTGAGGTGGTCGCGCAGTTCGAGGGCGGTGACCGAGGTCAGCCCCAGATCGAAGAACTCGTCCTCGGCACCGATCTCAGCCGCGTCGTCGTATCCCAGCACGGCGGCCGAGAGTCTCTGGACACCACCAAGGACGGCTGCGGCCCACTCCTCACGGGGAAGTCCCGCCAGGCTCGCCAGGAGTTCGGCGTCCCGTTGAGGACGCGGACCGTCGGGCTCGGTCTCCGGCTCGGTCTCCGGTTCCGGCTCCGGCTCCGGATCAGTCAGCAGGTCCGGCGTGGGCCCGGTCCCGGGCTCGGGCTTCTTCTCCGCCCCGGGACCCTCGTCGCGGACAGCCGGTGTCGTGTGCGCGGTGTCCACGAGGCGTACGGCGGTCTCCTCGGTGGACATGGCCCGCCACAGCCCGGTCACCGCGGCCCGGGCGTCGAGACCGGGGTGGACTGCCACGGCGAGTGTGGCGCCCGATGTCCGCGGGGTGATGTCCGCGGGCTCCCCGATGGAGACCACGGTCACCAGCGGCGCCGCCGCGTCCTCGAATCCGCTTCCGGCCCGGACGATCGCCGCCGTGAGCCGCACGGAGCCCTCGATGTTCCCGACGTCCTCGAACTCCAGGGCGCCGGGCAGGACGTCCGCGCCCCCGGCCACCAGGCAGCGCGCCCCGGCCCTGAGCACGGCGGCGACCGTCGCCCGGGTGAGCGCGTCCGACGGTCCGGCCACCAGTACGTCTCCTTCGGGCCGCCATATGCCGGTCCGGCCCAGTGGCTCGTACTCGCGCACGAACGTGCCGTCCGGTTCGATCCGCGTCTCCCGGCGCCCTTCGGCGATCGCCGCGCACAGGCGCCTGCGGGCAGGGGCGTCGAGCTCCTTCGGGAGGGTCACGACGTGGTCGCAGTCGGGGACCGCCCCGTCGCCGTTGACGAGGGCCCACCGGGGCACGCCCGCCTCCGCGACCGGTTCGGCGCCGGGCAGGGCGACCACCAGGTCCGGGCGCCGGGCGCCGCCTGAGCGGACCCGGGCTCCGTGCCGTACCAAGGCGCCCGCGACCACGTCCGCCAGGTTCTCGTCGCCCGTGGAGGGGCCGAGCAACAGGACGTCGTACGCGAGGAGGGGCGCGGAGACCTCCGGCAGCCGTTTCCACGACATGCCCTCCAGAACCGGCGCCGCCCCTCCGGAGCGCAGCCGGCCGAGGGCCGCGAGCACCTGGTCCGGGGACTCGTCCCCCCGCAGGTCCAGCAGGTCCAGGGCGGCGGCCAGGTCGGCGTCTTCGACGGCCGACCAGAACGGGTCGAGCGCGGGGGCCTGCTCCGGTACGGGCCCGGCCTGTGCCACAGTGGCCGGCTCCGGCCAGTAACGGCGGCCCTGGAAGGCGTACTTGGGCAGGCGTGCCGAAGTCGTCGGCCGGCCGACGTGCACGGCCGCCCAGTCGACGTCCACGCCGTGGGTGTGCAGGAGCCCGAGTGCCTCCACCGCGGTTCGTACGTCGTCACGGTCACGGCGCAGGAACGAGACGGGGCGCACCGGGTGGCCGGGCAGGCAGGTTTCGGCGGCCGGGGCCAGGACGGTATCGGGCCCCAGTTCGAGGAAGGCCGTGGTCCCGTTCTCGTGGGCCTGCCGGACCGCGTCGAAGAAGCGCACCGGGCCGCGCAGTTGCTCCACCCAGTAGTCGGGGGTGTCCATCGCGTGTCCGGTGCGGACCGTGGAGAGGACCGGGATCACGGGCCGTCCGAAGCCGATCTCCGCGGCGACCGCCCGGAACCCGGCGAGGGCCGGGTCGACGCGGGGCGAGTGGAAGGCGACGTCCACGCGGAGCCGGCGGGTGCGGTGCCCCCGCTCGGTGAGTTCGCCGGCCACGGCGAGGACCTCGTCCTCGTCCCCGGACAGGACGACCGAGCGGGGGCCGTTGACGGCGGCGACGCCCACGCGGCCGGCGCGGCCCTCCAGGACCGCGAGGACCTCCTCCTCGGTCGCCCGTACCGCCACCATCGCTCCCCCGGCGGGCAGTTCGCCGAGTACCCGGCCGCGGGCGGCAACGAGTGCGGCGGCGTCGGCGAGGGGCAGCAGCCCGGACACGCAGGCTGCCGAGAGCTCGCCGATGGAGTGGCCGACCAGGCTGTCGGGGGTGACGCCCCAGCTCGACAGCAGCCGGAACTGGGCCACTTGCAGGGCGAAGAGGGCCGGCTGGGTGTACTGGGTGCGGTCCAGCAGGTCCTCCCGCTCGAAGACCGCCTCGCGCAGCGCGGTGTCCAGCCGGAAGTGTGCGGACACCTCGTCGAAGGCCTGCGCATACACGGGGAACGTCTCGTACAGTCCCCTTCCCATGGCGGGGAGTTGGCTGCCCTGTCCGGTGAAGAGCAGGGTGAGCCGCTGCCCGGCCGCCCGCGCCCGGTGCAGGCCCTCGGCCGCGCCGTCGCCGGCCAGGGCCGTGAGGGCGGCGCGCCGCTGCTGTGTGTCGGCGCCCGTCACCGCGGCCCGGTGCCGGTGGGCGGCCCGGGTGATGGACAGGGCCCGCGCCACGGCGGGCAGGTCGGCGGTGTCCGACTCCAGCAGTCGCCGGGCCTGTCCGCGCAGGGCCTGCTCGGAGCGCGCCGACAGCAGCCAGGGCACTCCGTCCAGGGCGGGCAGCGGCTCCGCCGTGTTCATGCCGGTGCCGTCGGGAATCGGCGCCTGCTCGATCACCACGTGGACGTTGGTGCCGCTGATGCCGAAGGAGGAGACGCCCATGCGGCGCGGAGCGTCGTCCTCGGGCCAGGGCTGTGCCCGGTCCAGCAGGGCGACCTCGCCGAGGGACCAGTCGACGTGCGGGGAGGGATCGTCGATGTGCAGGCTCCGGGGCAGGAGGCCGTTGCGGATGGACAGCACCGCCTTGATCACTCCCGCGATGCCGGCGGCCGCCTGGACGTGGCCGACGTTGGACTTGAGCGAGCCGAGCCGCAGCGGGGCCCGCCGGTCCTGGCCGTAGACCGCGAGGACCGCCTGCGCCTCGATGGGGTCACCGAGTGCCGTGCCCGTGCCGTGCCCCTCGACGGCGGCGACATCCGCGGGAAGCAGGCCGGCCGCGGCGAGGGCCGCGCGCATCACCTTCTCCTGGGCGGCACCGTTGGGGGCGGTGAGGCCGTTGCTGGCGCCGTCCGAGTTGAGGGCGCTGCCGCGCAGGACGGCCAGGACCTCGTGTCCCTGAGCGCGGGCCCGGGAGAGGCGTTCGACGAGGACCACCCCGGCGCCCTCGCCGAGTGCGGTGCCGTCCGCCGCGGCGGCGTAGGGCTTGCACCGGCCGTCGGCGGCCAGTCCGCGCTGGCGGCTGAACTCGACGAAGGGAACCGGTGTGGAGAGCACGGTCACTCCCCCGGCGAGCGCCAGGTCGCACTCCCCCGCCCGTATCGCCTGGGCGGCGAGGTGGAGGGCGGTGAGCGAGGAGGAGCAGGCGGTGTCGACGGTGACGGTCGGGCCTTCCAGACCGTAGGTGTAGGCGATCCGTCCGGACAGGACGCCGCCGCCGACACCCGGGGCGAGGAAGCCCTCGGCGGCGGCGTTCTCCAGTAGGCGGCCGTAGTCCTGGTACATCGCGCCCACGAACACACCGGTCCGGCTGCCGCGCAGCGAGGTCGGGTCGATCCCGGCGTCCTCGCACGCCTCCCAGACCGTTTCCAGCAGGATCCGCTGCTGCGGGTCCATCGCGACGGCCTCGCGCGGCGCCACTCCGAAGAAGGCGGCGTCGAAGGCCGTCGCGTCGGACATGAACCCGCCGTGCCGGGTGTAGGAGCTGCCGGGGGCCGCCGGGTCGGGGTCGTAGAGGCGTTCCAGGGGCCAGCCACGGTCGTCGGGGAAGGGGCCGATGCCATCGCGTTCGTGAACCAGCATGTCCCAGAGGTCGTCGGGGCCGCGCACGCCGCCGGGGAGCCGGCATCCGAGGCCGACGAGGACGACGAGGTCATCCGCGTCGGCGGTGGGGGTGCGGACCGCCGGGGCGGTCACCGGGGCGGTGCCCGCGAGGAGGCCGTCGAGGTGGCGGGCGACTGCCGCCGGGTCGGGGTGGCTGAACACCAGGGTGGCCGGCAGGCGCAGGCCCGTGGCTCCGGTGAGCCGGTTGCGCAGTTCGACGGCGGCGAGCGAGCCGAAGCCCGCATCCTTGAACGCCCGGCCGGGGTCGACCGCCTCCGGCGAGGCGTGTCCGAGTACGGCGGCGGTGTGCCCGACGACCAGGTCGAGGAGGGTGCGCAGACGCTCGGGTCCGGTCTTCCCGGCGAGGCGGGCGGCCAGTTCGGAGACGGCGGCGCCGCCCCCGGAGGCGGCCGTGCGGCGCGTGGGCTTCCCGGACAGGTCGCGCAGCGGCGCGGGTACGTTCTCGCCCTGCGCCCGCAGGGCGGCGGGGTCGAGGCGGATCGGGGCGAGCACCGGCTCGTCGGAGGCCAGGGCGGCGTCCAGGGCGGCGAGGGCGTCCGCGGTGGGGAGCGGGGGGAAGCCGGAGCGGCCGAGGCGGGCGAGGTCCACGCCGTCCGTCATGCCGCTGGTGGCGTCCCACAGGCCCCAGGCCAGGGAGATGCCGGGCAGGCCCTCGGCGTGGCGGCGGCGGGCCAGGGCGTCGAGGCCGGAGTTGGCGGCGGCGTAGTTGGCCTGTCCCAGGCCGCCGAGGGTGCCCGCGGCGGAGGAGTACAGCACGAGGCGTGCCTGGGGCAGCAGTTCGTGGAGGTGGAGCGCCGCGTCGAGCTTCGCCCCGAGCACGCGTGTGAGGCGTTCGGGGGTCAGCCCGGTCAGCAGGCCGTCGTCAAGAACGCCGGCGGCATGGACGACGGTGGTGAAGGGGTCCGGGTCCACCAGCCCGGCGAGGGCGGCACGGTCGGTGACGTCGCAGGCGACGGCCCGCACCTCGGCTCCGGCTGCGGTCAGTTCATCCATGAGGGCGGCCATGCCGGGTGCCTCGGAGCCCCGTCGGCCGGCCAGCACCAGGTCGCGTACCCCGTGTGCGTGGACGAGGTGGCGGGCGACCAGCTGTCCCAGGGTGCCGGAGGCTCCGGTCACCAGGGTCCGGCCGAGTTCGCCGCTCGTACCCGGCGCGGGGGCGGCGCGGACCAGCCGGGGTACGGTCGCGGTCCCGGCGGCCAGGGTGAGCTGGGGCTCGTC
The DNA here is from genome assembly GCF_040611955.1 of Streptomyces sp. NPDC006510. Lineage (NCBI taxonomy): Bacteria > Bacillati > Actinomycetota > Actinomycetes > Kitasatosporales > Streptomycetaceae > Streptomyces > Streptomyces sp. NPDC006510. The sequence continues at coordinate 8,644 of NZ_JBEXPH010000125.1, forward strand.
CGTGGCGAGGGCCGCGGGAATCGCCGCGAGGGTGGCCTTGTCGAGGTCTGCCAGGTCCAGCAGCCGGAAGCTGCCCGGGTGTTCGAGCCGGGCGGACCGCACGAGACCCGCGACGGCCGCCTGGGCCACGTCGTGATGGATGCGGCGGGTGACGAGGACGAGGGTGGAGTCCGTGTACCGCGCGTCGGCCAGCCACTCGTGGGTGAGGGCGAGGGCGGTACGCACGGCTTCGTCGGGCTCGCCGGCCGGAGCGGGGACCAGGACGTGGCGCGCGGAGTTCTCGGTGGGTTGCTTCCCCAGTTGCCGGGCCAGTTCGGGGTCGCGTACGGCGTAGTCCTCGTGCGCGCCCTCGGGCAGGGTCCGGGGCACCTGCCGGGGGCACAGCAGGTCGCCCCGGTCCGGCCGGCCGGGGGCGCCTGCCGGGAGCTCGCGGAGTACGAGGGCGTCGACGGAGGCCACGGGCGCCCCGGCGGTGTCGGTGATGGCGAGGCGGACGGCGTCGGGTCCCCCCGCGGACAGGGTCACGCGGACGGTGTCGGCGCCGGAGGCGTGGATGCGCAAGCCCTGCCATTCGAAGGGCAGCGCGGGGCGGCCGCCCTCGCCCGTGGTGAGGAACCCACCGACGGCGATGGGGTGCAGACAGGCGTCGAGCAGGGCCGGGTGGAGGGTGAACCCGTCCGCGTGGTCGGTGCCGGACAGCGCGACCTCGGCGTGGAGGTCCCCGCCGCGGCCCCGCCACAGTGCCCGCACGTTCCGGAAGGCCGGTCCGTGGACCAGGCCCGCTTCCTCCAGGACGGCGTAATGGGCTTCGACGTCCTGGGGTTCGGCTCCGGCCGGCGGCCACGCGGTGGTGGCGGTCGGCGGTTCGGCGGCGTCGGGCAGGAGGACGGCTGTGGCGTGCGTGGTCCATTGCCCCGCCCCGGTGAGGGTGTGCAGGGTCAGGCCGCGGGAGCCGTCCTCGTCCGGGGCCGTGACGTCGACGCGCAGCCGGATGTCGGCGTCCTCGGGGAGGAGGACCGGTGTGAGCAGGGTGAGCTGGTCGACGGCCGCGCAGCCGGCCTCGTCCGCCGCCCGGGAGGCGAGTTCGGCGAGCGCCGCGCCGGGAAGCACCACCTGTCCTTCGACCGTGTGGTCGGCGAGCCAGGGCTGGGCGGACAGGCCGAGCCTGCCGGTCAGCACCATCCCCTCGGCGGCGGGCAGGGCCGCGCGCAGGACCGGATGGTCGATGTCGTCGAGACCCAGGGCGCCCGCGCCGCCGGTGCCGGGGGCGGCGTGCAGCCAGTACGTCTCGGTGACGAAGGTGGTGGTGGGCAGGTCGATCCGCCGGGCCCCGGGCCAGAGTGCGGACCAGTCGGGGCGTACTCCCTTCACGTGCAGTTGAGCGAGGGCATGGAGCAGTTGCTCGGGGCCGCCCTCGTCGCGGCGCAGGGTGTGGGTGACGGCGGTGCCGGTGCCGAGGGCGTCGACGGTCTCCTGTGCGCCCGTCGCGACGACGGGGTGGGGGCTGACTTCCAGCAGGGCGGTGCAGTCGCGCCGGACGAGGGCGGTGACGGCCTCGTCGAAGCGGACGGTCTCGCGCAGGTTGCGGTACCAGTAGTCGGCGTCGAAGGCGTCGGCGGCCTCGATCCAACGGCCCTCCACCGAGGAGAAGAAGGGGATCTCGGGAGCACGCGGCCGGACGGGAGCGAGGGCGTCGAGCACCTGGGCGCGGACTGCCTCCACATGGGCGCTGTGCGAAGCGTAGTCCACGTCGACGCGCCGGGCCCGTATGTCCTCTTCCTCGCAGGCGGCGAGGAGTTCGTCGAGGGCGTCGGTGTCGCCGGACACGACCACGGAGGCCGCGCCGTTGACGGCGGCCAGTGACAGCCTGCCGTCCCAGCGGCTCAGCCGCTCGCGGGCCTCGCCGGAGGACAGCCCGAGAGACATCATGCCGCCGCGGCCCGAGAGCGCGGTCAGGGCCCGGCTGCGCAGAGCGACGACCCGGGCGGCGTCCTGGAGGGTGAGGGCTCCCGCCACGCAGGCGGCGGCGATCTCCCCCTGGCTGTGTCCGGCGACGGCGGCCGGGCGGACTCCGAGGGACTGCCACACCTCCGCGAGGGCGACCATGACGGCGAACAGGACGGGCTGGACGACGTCGACCCGGTCGAGGTCCCCTTCGCCACGCAGGACCGCCGTCAGCTCGAAGTCCGCGTACGGTGCCAGCGCCGCCTCGCACTCCTCGATGCGCTCCCGGAACACCGTGCTGGAGTCCAGCAGGCGCAGGGCCATGTCCCGCCACTGCGACCCCTGACCGGGGAAGAGGAAGGCAACGCCGCCGCTCGGGCCGGATGTCCCTTCGACGACGGCGGGCGAGGGGTGGCCGGCGGCCAGGGCGGCCAGGGCGGTGAGGAGTTCGGCCCGGCCGGCGCCGAGGACGACCGCGCGGTGCTCGTGGGACGCGCGGGTGGTGGCCAGGGAAAGGGCGACGTCCTCGGGGCGAGGGTCCTGCGGGTGCCCGGTCAGGAAGGTGGCGAGGGTGGCGGCGTGGGCGCGCAGTGCGGCGTCGGAGCGGGCGGACAGGGGCCAGGCCAGCGGGCCGGGCCCGGCGGGCGGCGTCGCGGACCGTTCGGCGCCCGCGCCGTCCGCCGCCCGGTCGTCCTGCCCGTCGTCCGCGGGAACGGGCGGCTCCTCCAGGATGACGTGGGCGTTGGTCCCGCTGACGCCGAAGGAGGAGACGGCCGCCCGCCGGGGCTCTTTTCCGGCGGGCCAGGGTGCGTCCTCGGCCAGGAGTTCCACCCCGCCCGCCGACCAGTCCACGTACGGGGTCGGTGCGTCGAGATGCAGGGTCCGGGGCAGCACTCCGTGCCGCATGGCCATGACCATCTTGACGATCCCGGCGACGCCGGCGGCGGCCTGGGTGTGCCCCAGGTTGGACTTGACCGAACCCAGGCGCAGCGGCCGGGTGCGCTGCCCGCCGTACGCGGCGAGCAGGGCCTGCGCCTCGACCGGGTCCCCGAGCGGGGTGCCGGTGCCGTGCGCCTCGACCGCGTCGACCTGACCGGGGGCCAGGCCGGCGTCGATGAGGGCTTCGCGGATGACGCGCTGCTGGGCGGGGCCGTTGGGCGCGGTGAGGCCGTTGCTGGCGCCGTCGGAGTTGACGGCGGTGCCCCGGACCACCGCGAGCACCCGGTGGCCGGCGGCCAGGGCCGTGGCGAGGCGTTCGACGACGATGATGCCGACGCCCTCGGACCAGGCGGTGCCGTCCGCCGCGGCGGCGAAGGGCTTGCAGCGTCCGTCGGGGGCCAGGCCGCGCTGACGGCTGAACTCGACGAAGGCGGCGGGGGTGGCCATCACCGTGGCCCCTCCGACGAGGGCCATGTCGCACTCGCCCCGGCGCAGGGACCGCACGGCCAGGTGGAGGGCGACGAGCGACGAGGAGCAGGCGGTGTCCAGTGTGATGGCGGGACCGCGCAGACCAAGCTGGTAGGCGACGCGGCCGGAGACCACGCTGCCGGCGCCCTGTGCGCCCGGGTAGTCGTGGTGCATGACGCCGGTGAACACGCCGGTGCGGCTGTCGCGCAGCGAGCTCGGGTCCAGTCCCGCGCGCTCGACGGCCTCCCAGGAGGTCTGGAGGATCAGCCGCTGCTGGGGGTCGGTCTGGAGGGCCTCCTTGGGGGAGATCCCGAAGAATCCGGCGTCGAACCGGGCGGCGCCGTGCAGGAAGCCGCCCTCGCGGACGGTGGTCGTCCCCGGGTGGTCGGGGTCGGGGTGGTGGAGCGTGTCCAGGTCCCAGCCCCGGTCGCCGGGAAAGGGGGTGATCCCGTCCCGGCCCTCGGCGACGAGCGACCACAGGTCGTCGGGTGAGGCGACGCCACCCGGGTAATGGCAGGCCATGCCGACGATGGCGACCGGTCCGGCGGATCGCTCCTCCACGTCGCGCAGCCGCTGCCGCGTCGACTGCAGTTCCGCGGTCACCCGGCGCAGGTAGTCGCGGAGCTTGTCCTCATTGGTCATCGGGAGCGTTCCTCCAGTCCCGGCAGCGGGCTGCCGAGCTCGGCGTCGATCAGGGCGAATACCTCGTCGTCGGTCGCCGAGGCGAAAGCGGCGCCGGGTTCCGCCGCGGCGTGGGGTGTCAGGTGGTCGAGCAGACCGCGGACGCGTTCCGCGGTGCGGTCGCGGGACACGTCGTCCGTCGCCGCCGCCGTGAGCGCGACGGCGAGGCGGTCGAAGGCCGCGAACAGGGTCGGCAGGTCCGTCGCCCCGGACTCACCGGCGAACCGCTCGTCGAGGTGGTCGACCAGATCGGCCGGGGTCGGATGGTCGAAGACGAGCGTGGCCTCCAGGGACAGGCCGACGGCCGCGCCCAGCCGGTTGCGGAACTCGATGGAGCTCAGCGAATCGAAGCCGAGTTCCTGGAAGGACCGGTCGGATTCGATCATCGAGGCGCCTGCGTAGCCGAGGACGGCCGCGGCCTGTCCGCGGACCAGTGTCGACAGCCTGGCGCGCCGCTCCGCGGGGCCGAGGCCGGCCAGACCCGGGTCGGTGACGGGCGCCGCCTCGGGCGCCCGCACCAGGCTGCGCAGCACATGCGGCACGACGGTGGCCGGGCCGCGAGCGAGCCGGAGGGCGGTGACCGCCGGGTGCGGTCCGGCGAGGGCGATGTCGAACAGGGCGAGGGCCGCCTCGGACGGGAGCGGCTCGATGCCACCGCGCGCGAGTCGGTCGCGGTCGGCGGCCATGCCCTCGTCCACCGCCCACGGTCCCCAGGCCACGGACACGGCACGCCCGCCGGATGCGGCGCGCTGCCGGGCGAGGGCGTCGAGGAAGGCGTTGGCGGCGGCGTAGTTGCCCTGGCCGGGGCCGCCCAGCACGCCCGCCACCGAGGAGAACAGCACCAGTTGGGCTTCGGGCAGCAGCGCGTGGAGGTTGGCGGCGCCTTCGGTCTTGGGCCGCAGCACCCGCTCCAGGCGCTCGGTGTCCAGGGCGGTGACGACCCCGTCGTCGAGCACGCCGGCCGCGTGCACCGCCATGGTCACCGGCCGCCCGGCCAGCAGGGCCGCCAGGGCGGCACGATCGGCCACGTCACAGGCTGCCGTCTCGATACGGGCATCCAGTCCGGCCAGCCCGGCCGGCCCCCGGCCGCTGCGGCTGACCAGCAGCAGGTCGCGCACGCCGTGCCGCTCCACGAGGTGGCGGACCACCCGTCCGGCGAGGGCGCCGCTCGCGCCCGTGACCAGGACCGTACCCGGCAGCCGCGGCTCGGCCGCCGGTGCGGACGCCGGTACGCGGACCAGCCGGGCGCCCAGCACCTGGCCGTCGCGCAGGCACAGGTGCGGCTCGTCGGAACCCAGCGCGCGGTGCAGCTGCGCGAGGTCCTCGGCCTCCACCAGGCCGAAACGCCCGGGGTGTTCGGACTGCGCGGACCGCACCAGCCCCCAGGCGGTGGCCGTGGCCAGGTCCGGCGTGGTGCTGACGAGAACCAGGCGCGCGGACGCGAACCGCTGGTCCGCGAGCCACTCCTGGAGCCGGTCGAGCACCTCGGCGGTAAGGGAGCGGGCGGCGGACGGCGGCCCGTCCGACGCGTCGGACACGACGGGCAGCACGACCACCGGCGGGACGTCCGTCAGCGCGCCCAGGCCATCGGCCCGCACCAGCTGCGCCCCGGAGGCCGCAAGGGCGGCGCCGACCCCGTCCGGGTCCGGTCCGAGGACCGCGTAGCGGGCCCGCTGGTGCGGCTCGGGAGTCTCGACGGGCTGCCACTCCACGTGGTGGAGCGGCTCGGCCGGCGCGCCCGCCCGGCGCAGGACCACCGAGTCGACGGACGCCACGGGCGCGCCCGTGGCGTCCGTGAGCCGGAGCTCGACCGTGTCGGCCCGGTGGTGGACGACGCGTACCCGGGCGGCGGTCGCACCGGGGGCGTGCACACGTACGCCGGACCAGGCGAACGGCAGGTAGGGACTGTCGCCGTCGAGGGCGGAGGTGAGCGCCACCGTGTGCAGAGCCACGTCGAGGAGCACCGGATGCAGGGCGTGCGTCCCGGAGCCGCCCTCGGGTACGACGACCTCGGCGTGGACGGCATCGGGCGTACGCCAGGCGCGGCGCAGGCCCCGGAAGGCGGGACCGTACCCGGTGAGTGTCTCGTAGAGGCGGCCGACGTCGAGTTCCTCGGCGTCCTCGGGCATCGGCGGTGTGGTCGGGGCCTCCTCGGGAGCGGGGGCGAGGACGCCGGTGACGTGGTCCCTCCAGCCGGCGCGGTCCCCCGTCCGGGCGTGGATCCGGAAGGCCCGTTTCCCGTCGGGGCCGGCGAGGTCCACGACGAGGCGCAGGTCGGCCCCGCACGAGGCCAGCGGCGTGTGGGTGACGAGTTCGGCGATCCGGGGGCAGTCGAGCCGGGCTCCCGCCTGGAGGGCCAGGTCCACGAAGTACGTCCCGGGGACGATCACGGCGCCGTCGACGGTGTGGTCGGCGAGCCAGGGCCGCTCCGCCGTGGAGATCCGTGCGCTGAAGACGTGCCCGTCCGGCAGCTCGACGGCTTCGGGCGCTGCGGCCGCGCCGGGCGCGCTCGCGGACGGGAGCCGGGCGGTCCCGACCCAGTGGCGCTCGCGGGCGAAGGGGTAGCCGGGCAGCGAGATCCGGTGCGGGCGGTCGGGCACCGGCAGGGTGATCGCGGCGCCCTCGGCCCAGGCCCGCGCGAGCTCGCGCAGATCGTCGCCGTGGGCCGGTGCGGCGGAGCGCCGCCTGCGGCCCCGGACGCACCCCGTACCGGTGCGCAGCGCCTCCGCGAACTCGGCCGTCGTCGTGGCGACTACGGCGAGCCGCTCGTCGAGGTGGTCGCGTCCGGACCAGAGGGTGAAGGCGAGCGCGGCGGGATCCACGGCAGCGCCGGTCCGGGCCAGGCGGTCCGTCAGCCCGGCCCGGGTCGTGCCCCCGTCGACATCGAGACGGACTCCGAACTCCTCCTCTACCCGCCGGGCGAGCCGGGACAGACGCGGGTAGTCGAGACCGAGTTCCGCGAACGGTTCGTCGGCGTCGACGGAGAAGCCCACGACCTCGGTCAGGATCCGGTCCAGGAGTGCGGAACCGTCCTCCCGGCCGACCCGGTCCAGGTGGGCGAGCAGCTGTGTGACGGTCTCGTCCAGCCGGACGGCGTCCTTCGCCGAGAGCACGAAGAGCCGGGGACGGTCCGCTTCGGGGGCTCGCGGGGTCCCGGGGACCGGGTGTGCGGCCAGCACCACATGGGCGTTGGCACCGCCGGCACCGAACGAACTGATCGCCGCGGTGAGCGGAGCTCCCGTACGCGGGGTCCACGGTTCCAGGGCACGCTGGACGCGGAACCGCGAACCGGCCCAGTCCACCGCCGGGTTGAGCGGCTCGGCATGCAGGGACGGCACCAGTTCCCGGTGGCGCATCTGGAGGACGACCTTGGTCAGCGCGGCGATGCCCGCCGCCGACTCCAGGTGGCCGATGTTCGACTTGACGGAACCGATGGGCCAGGGACCGCGGCCGGCGCCGACGGCGTCGAAGGCCCGCTCCAGGGCGGTCACCTCGATGGGATCGCCCAGGCCGGTGCCGGTGCCGTGGGCCTCTACGTAGCCGAGGTCGGCCGGGTCCACGCCCGCGCCGGTGAGCGAGTCGCGGACGAGGGCGGCCTGCGAGGCCGGACCGGGCACGGAGAACCCACCGGTGTGGCCCCCGTGGTTGAGGGCCGTACCGCGGATCACGGCGTGCACGTGATCGCCGTCGCGCAGCGCGTCGCGCAGCGGCCGCAGCAGCACCACGCCGACGCCCTCGCCGGGCACGTAGCCATCGCCTCCCTCGCCGAAGGCACGGCAGCGGCCGTCGGTGGAGAGGAACGACGACTGGCTGAGCAGCAGGTACTTGTTGGGGTGTACGTGCAGGTTGACGCCGCCCGCGAGCGCGGCCTCGCACTCGCCGCGCCGGATGGCCTCGACGGCCAGGTGCAGCGCCGTCAGCGAGGACGAGCACATGGTGTCGAGCGCGATGCTCGGCCCCTTGAGATCGAGGAAGTACGAGACGCGGTTGGCGATCGAAGCACTGAACGAGGAGGGTACGAGGCCCGGTTCCTCCCGGACGCCGTGCAGTTGGTACTGGTTGTACATCACACCCGCGAACACGCCGACGCCGCGTCCCCGCCAGGCGGATGGGGCGTGTCCCGCCTCCTCGAAGGCGTGCCACGCCTCCTGGAGGAACAGCCGTTCCTGGGGGTCGAGGACGGCGGCCTCGTTGGGTGAGATGTGGAAGAACACGGCGTCGAACTCGTCGGCTCCGTCGACGAATCCGCCCCAGCGGCCGTACGAGCGTCCGGGCACGCCCTTGGTGTCGCTGTGGATCGCCCGGTGGTCCCAGCGGCCGGCCGGCACCTCGGTGATGCCGTCGCGGCCGGACCGCAGGTTCTCCCAGAACTCGTCGAGCGTACGGGCGCCCGGGTAGCGGCCACTGATCCCCACGACGGCGATGGCGTCGTCCTCGTCACCGTCGGTACCGCAGGCCTCCGGCGCGGAGGCGAGGGGCGCGGCCGGGCCGCCGGAGGCGACAGGAGCGGCCGGGGCCTGCGGGGTGAAGCGGGCGGTGATCTCGGCCGCCGAGCCGACGAGAGCCACCAGGTGCGGCCGACCGCTGCCGACGGCCCGCAGCATGATGTCCACGGCGGTCGGGGTGTCCATCGCCCGCAGTCCCATCCGACGCAGGGCGGGCTCGTCGAGCGGCATGCCGCCGTCCGACCAGCCGGGCCAGCCGATCGAGACGACCCCGGGCCGGCCCTCCGCGAAACCGTCGAGGAAGGCGTTGGCGCAGGCGTAGTCGGCCTGGCCCCGGTTGCCCCAGGCGGCGGCCGTGGACGAGCAGAGCACCAGGAAGTCCAGCCCCAGCTCCTGGGTGGCCCCGTACAGCAGGCGGGTTCCGGTGACCTTGGCCGCGAGCACGGCGCGTACGTCTGCCTCGCGCTTTCCCACGATCAGCCCGTCGCGCAGCACGCCCGCGGCGTGCACCACCCCGTGCAGGGCGCCGAACCGGGTCAGCGCGTGGCCGACCACCCGGCGCACGTCCTCGGCACGGGAGACGTCGGCGCCGACGACGGCGACCTCGGCCCCGAGCGCGGTCAGTTCGGCAGTGCGCGCGGCGGTCTCCGGAGAGTCGACGGCCGTCCGTCCGCAGAGCACGAGACGCGCCCGCACGGATTGCGCCAGGTGGCGGGCCAGGGCCAGGCCCACGCCGCCGAGCCCGCCGGTGATCAGGTACACGCCCCGCTCGCGAAGGCGGGCGGGGCGGTCCGGGGCCGGGGCCGGCAGGATCTCGCGCACCAGGCGCCGCCCCGCCTCGTACCGCACTTCCACGTCGGGTGCGCCTGCGGCGAGCTCGGCCAGGGCGTCGGCCCGGTCCGGGGAACACACCACGGCGGCGCGTACGCCGGGCTGCTCCCTGCGGAGCGTGCGCAGCAGACCCGCGACCGCCGTGGCCGGCGCGCCGGGGGGCAGGTGGCAGACGATCCGTACGGGACCGCGCCGGGTGTGCGCCAGGGCCGCGGCGAAGGCGGTGAGGGCGACCGCCTCGCCCTCCACGTCCTGCGGATCGGCGGGAGTCCAGAGCACGTCCGAGGCCGCACTCCCGGTGGGCAGGGCGTCCCAGTCGCGCGAGGTGGTCGCGTCGACGGTCAGGACGGACCCCGGTGCCTGTGCCTGTGTCGGCGGCAGCGGTGTGTCACGCCAGTGGGGCTCGAACCAGACGACCTCGCGGGGCGTGTCCTCGCGTAGCTCCTCCTGGGGTGCCGCGGCCGGCCCGAGGCTCGCTCCCTCGGGCAGTCGGTACGCGCGCAGATACTCGGTCAGGGCTGTGAGGGAGCTGTGCTCGAACAACAGGGTGGGCGAGAAGTCGGTGCCGTACGCCCGCTCCAGATCGGCGGCGATGCCCAGCAGTGCCGTGGAGTCCAGCCCCAGTTCGTAGAAACCCGCCTCCTCGTCGAACTCGGCCCGGCCGAGGCGTTCGGCGAGCAGGCCGCGTACCACGCTCTCGGCGGTCTCCCCCGCGGGAGCCTCGGTGTCCGTCGTGGTGCCGGACGGCCCGGCCACGCGCGGGGAGCCGTCCAGCCGGGTGATGGCGTCCTCCTCCCGGACCCGCTTCGAGGTGAGGCCCCGGAGCCGGAGCAGCACGGCTCCGTCCGGGGCGAGGAAGCGGAGGTCGCAGGTGGTCAGGTCGCCGGCCGGGCCGGCGGCGCGGGGCGGGGTGGCGTGCACCAGGGTGTGTGCCCCGACCGGTCCACCGGCCTGGAAGGAGTCGATGAGCATCGGGATGTAGGGCCGGGCGGACGCGCCTGCGCCCGCCGTGGCGAACTGCGTCGGCAGCAGTGTCGAGGAGTCCAGCGCGGCCGGGTGGAAGTGGAAGTAGTCCGCGTACGCGGCGGCCTGCGGGCCCAACGACAGGTCCGCGAGCAGTTCGTCGTCGCCGACGTGCAGGGTGCCGCGGGCCCGCATGAACTCCCCGTGCTCGATGCCGGTCCGGCGGACGAGCGTGTACAGGTCCGCCATGTCCGCCGTACGGGACATGCCCGCGCGCAGGGCGGACAGGTCTACCGCCTCGGCCGGGAAGGGGACGTCCAGGTGGAGCCGGCAGTCGAGCACCGGCTCGGTCTCGCCCGTTGGGCGGCGGGTTCCCGTGACGGACACCCGGTGGCCGTCCCCGTCGGCGGCGAAGTCCACCCGCAGCTCGGTGTCGAAATCCGGCCCGGCGGCGACGGGGTTCCGGAACAGCACACGGCGCAGCTCCACCCGGGAGGTGTCGACACCACGGGCCCTCAGGATCCGGTAGATCATGTCGAGAAACGCCACACCGGGCAGAATCCGCGTGCCGTGCACCCGGTGGTCGCGCAGCACCGGGTCGGTCCCGCGCACCACCACGGTGCAGGTCAGGCCGTCCAACGCGTTCATTTCTTTCCTTCCGGCACGGTGGAGAACTGAAGCTCGAAGAACGGCGCGGGGGCCGGTACGGGGGCGGGCGCGGGCTCCGGGACGGGGCCGGGTACGGGTGTGTGGGCCGGCGGGTGGAACCAGAACCGCCGCTTCCGGTACCGGGGCGGATCCAGCGGAGCGCGCGAGGGCATGTGGTCGTCGGGCGCCTGGCGCACCACCATGTGCGCATTGGTGCCGCCGAAGCCGAAGGAGCTCACCGCCGCCCGGCGCGTACCGTCACGGCCGGTGAAATCGCTCAGCTCCCGTACGGGGAACAGCGGGGATTCCTCGAACCGGAAACGGCGGTTGAGGGTCGCACAGTGCAGCGTCGGCGGCAGTTGCGCGTGGTGGACCGACAGCACGGTCTTGATCAGTCCGGCCATGCCGGCCGCGCTGAGGGTGTGCCCGATGTTGGTCTTCACGCTGCCCACTCCGCAGAAGCCGGACTCGTCGGTGCGGGCGCGGAAGGCCTCGGTGAGCGCCTTCAGTTCCATCGGGTCACCGATCATGGTGCCGGTGCCGTGGGCCTCCACGTAGCCCAGTTGGGCCGGGGAGACACCGCCATCGGCCAGGGCAGCCTCGATCACCTCCCGCTGTGCGCGCGGGTTCGGCGTCGTGATGCCCATGGTGCGGCCGTCGTTGTTGACGGCGCTGCCCTCGATCACCGCGTAGACGCGGTCGCCGTCACGCACGGCGTCGGACAGCCGCTTGAGCAGCAGCGTGCCGGCGCCCTCCCCGAGGACGATTCCGTCGGCCCGCTCGTCGAAGGTGTGGCAGCGTCCGGTGGGCGACAGCGCGCCCGCCCCACTCATGCCCACGAAGGGCACCTCGTCGAGGAGGATGTCGACGCCGCTCGCGAAGGCCAGATCGCACTCCCCGGTCCGGAGGCTGCCGGCCGCCAGGTGCACCGCGACGAGTGCGCTGGAGCAGGCGGTGTCGACGACCACGGCCGGGCCGCGCAGGTCGAGATGGTGGGACAGCTGCGCGGCGATGAAGTTCTGCGCCATGCCGCTGATCGAGTGCGGACCGGCGGCGGCGATGTGCACGCCGAAGTTCGCCGTACGGGCGCCGGCGAAGACGCCCACCCGACGTCCCGCGACCTGCTCGGGGGTGAGCCCGGCGTCGGCCAGGCACTCCACACCGGTCTCCAGTACCTGGCGGACCAGGGGGTCGACGTACGCGGCGCCGGCCGGGTCGATCCGGAAGTACTCCGGGTCGAAGTCCTCGATGGCGTCGAGGAAGCCGCCCCACTTGCTGATGGTGGTGCCGGGCCGGGCATCGGGCCGCCAGAAGCGGTCCGGGTCCCAGCGGGAGGTCGGCACCTCCGTCACCGAGTCCGTTCCGGACACCAGGTTCCGCCAGAACGTCCCGTGGTCGGGTGCGCCGGGGAAGTGCGCGGCGATGCCGATGACGGCGAGTTCCTCGCGCCGCGCGGGCGCCGCGGCGCCAGGAGCGACGGACGCGCCTGCCGCGGCAGGGGTGGCAGGGGCGGTCACCTCGGCAGGGGCAGGGACGGCGGCCGGGGCCGATGGAACAGCGGGGACGGCGGGCACGGCGGCCGGGGCCGCGTCCTGCGATGAGGCCGTGCCGTCCGGCACATGGTCCCGCAGCGCCTCGGCCAGGCGGGCCACGGTCGGGTTCTCCAGGATGACCGAGGGCTCCGCCACGACTCCGAGTTCCCGATCCAGCGCGGCAAGGATCTGGGCGATCATGATCGAGTCCACGCCCAGGTCGGCGAAGTCCTCGTCCCCGCCGATCGCTTCGGGGTCCAGCCCGAGCGTCGCGGCGACGACCCCGCTCACGCGGCGGACGAGGCCGTGTCCGGCGGCCGGGACCGCGCGCGGGGCCGCCGGAGGAGCCGGTACGGGCGCCGCCCCGGCCGGACGGTTCGGCGCGGACACCGCGAGCAGACGGGCCGCGTCGAAGCGAGCGGTGTCCACCACGCAGGGCAGCACGACCGGGTCGGATCCGCTCATGGCACGGTCCAGCAGGTCCAGCCCCGCCTCCGGATCCAGGGTGCGCAGGCCGAGGTTCCGGTAGGCCGGGGTGTCGGCCTCGGGCATGCCGGCCGAGCGCCAGCTCGGCCACTGCAGGGACCGGATGACGGGAGCGCCGGCGCCGCCGGTGGCGGAGCGGTAATCGGCAACGCGGTCCAGCACCGAGTTGGCCAGCGCGTAGTCGCTCATGCCCGCGGCCAGTGCGGGCACGGCGCCCGCGACGGACGAGTACAGCACGACGAACCGCAGAGGGTCCCCGGCGCAGCCGTCCAGGACGGCCTGGAGTGCTGCCGTCTTCGGTTCCAGCACCCGTTGGACGTCCTCGATCCGCTTGCCGATGAAAGCCGGGTCACGCATGACGCCGAGTCCGGCGCAGTGCACGATCCCCGCGATCGGGCCCAGCGAACGCCGGGCGCGGTCGAGCACTTCGGCGATCCCGTCCGGCGGGACGGCCTCGACGACCACCTGGATCCCGGGACGTCCGAGAGCCTCGATGTCGCGCAGCTTGGCCGCGAGGGCCGGATCGGTGCCGGGGGCCGCGAGGAGCGCGGGCCACTCGGACCGGGCGGGCAGTGGGGTGCGTCCGAGGAGCACGAGGCGGTCGGCGCCCCGTTCGACGAGCCGGGCGGCGAGCAGCCGGCCCAGCGCGCCCGTCCCTCCGGTGATGACAACGGTCCGGCCGGCCAGGTCCGCGGACCAGTCGGCGGACTCCGGCGCCCGGCCGGCCCGGCGCAGCACCGGGCGGTAGCGCACGCCCTCCCGTACGCAGGCCTCGGTGACGGGGTCGGCCGCGGCGAGTTCGGCGGCGGCCGCCTCGCGGATCGCGGCCGGGTCCAGGGTGTCGAGGTCGAGGGTGCGGGCGGACAGGCCGCGGTACTCGGCCGTGAGCATCCGTACGAGGCCCGCGTAGGCGGCGCCGCGCAGCGTCGGCTGCCCGGTGCGGAAGGTGGTGAGCCCCCGGGTCAGGTGGAGGTAGGCGAAGCCGCGGGTGCGGTTCGCGGCGACCAGTTCGCGCAGCAGGGTGATCCGTGACCAGTCGGGCCGCGGCGCGGTGACGGGTACGGCCGACACGTCGGCCAGGTCGATGACGGCCGTGGCGCGGCCGGCCGCTTCCACGATGCGCGCGACGGCGTCCTCGTCGGGGGCGCCGCCGTCGCCGTCGTCCACACGGACCACGGCGGCGGGCCCGAAGGCCCGCGCGGCGAGGGACTCGTTCTCGGCGCGGGCGAGCACCAGGAGCCCGGCAGGCGGCTCGGAGGGGGGAAGCGGCGCCGGTTCCCAGTCCTTGACCAGCAGCAGCGAGGAGTCCTGCGGGGCGGGTGCCGCCTGCGTGACGGTCTCCGTCGTGAGCCAGTGCCGCTCGCGGGCGAACGGGTAGGTCGGCATGGATGTCAGCGGCGGCCTGTCGGCACGCAGCGCGGCCCAGTCGATGTCGGCGCCTTCCTCCCAGAGCCGTGCGAGCCGGTCGAGCCGTCCTTCCCGGACCAGACGGGCCAGGTACTCGGCCCCCTCCGGTTCGGACAGCCACGAGTGGCCGCCGCCCGGACCGCCGGGGGTGTACTCGGCCGCGAGGTGGGCCGCCAGCTGCTCACGCAGATCACGGGTGGACCGGGCGACCACGGCGAGCCGAGCGGCCATGGGGACGCGGGCGGTCTGGGAGGTGTACGCGAGTGAGGACAGCGTAGGGGCGGCCACCTCGGCGTCCGCGGCACCGGCCGGGTCGAGGAATTCCACCATCGCGGCGGTGTACCGGCGCAGGGCGGCTTCGTCCCTGCCCGACAGCAGGAACACCTCTCCCGCCTCGGCCCGGGACGGGGCCGGGGGCGTGGTGGCGGGCGCCTCCTCCAGGACGACGTGCGCGTTGACGCCGCCGAAACCGAAGGAGCTGACGCCCGCGCGCAGCGGCAGGGGCTCGCCCCCGGCGTCCTTCGGTTCCCATGGCTCGCTCTCCAGTACGGGCCGGAAGGGAGTGCCGGTGAGGTCGATCAGCGGGTTGAGGTTCTGCAGGTGCAGGGTCCTCGGCAGGGTCCGGTGCCGCATCGCCAGCACCGTCTTGATGACTCCGGCGATGCCCGCGGCGGGCTCCAGGTGCCCGATGTTGCTCTTGACGGTGCCGATGCCGCAGGGAGTGGCGGGCCCGTCGGCCAGGGTCCGGTGGGCCCGGACGAGACCGTCGATCTCCACCGGGTCGCCCAGGGCGGTGCCGGTGCCGTGGAGTTCGGTGTAGGAGACCGTCCCGACAGGAACCCCCGCGTCCTGGTAGGCCTCGACGAGCAGATCGGCCTGGGCCAGTGGGTTGGGGGCGGTCAGCGAGGAAGCGTGCCCGCCGTGGCCGACCGCGCTGCCGCGGATCACCGCGTGCACCCGGTCACCGTCGGCGAGGGCGCGGGAGAGCGGCTTGAGCACCAGTACGCCGACGCCCTCCCCCTTCACGTACCCGTCGGCCCGCGCGTCCAGGGCCTTGCAGCGGCCGTCCGGGGAGAGCACCCCGAGCTGGTTGCCTGCGATGACGGTCTGGGGTGAGAGCACCAGGCTCACGCCGCCCGCGACGGCAAGTTCGCTCTCCCCGGCGCGCAGGGCGCGGACGGCGCGGTGCAGCGCGACCAGGGAGCTGGAGCAGGCGGTGTCGATGCTCTCGCTCTCGCCCGTGAAGTCCAGCAGGTAGGAGATGCGGTTGGCGAGGATGGTCCGCGCGAGCCCGGTGCCCGCGTGGGGGTTGACCCGCTCGCCGCGCAGCACCATCGACTCGTAGTCGTTGAACTGCACGCCGGCGAACACGCACACGTGGCGCCCCGCGAGCCGGTCGGCCCGGCAGCCCGCGTCCTCCAGCGCCGCCCAGGTGTGTTCCAGGAACAGCCGGTGCTGGGGGTCCATGACCTCCGCCTCGGCGGGCGAGATCTTGAAGAACCGCGCGTCGAACCGGTCGACGTCGCTCAGGAAGCCGCCCCAGCGGGCGGTGCCGCCGAAGCGCCGGGACACCTCCTGCCAGTCCCACCGGTCGGCGGGGGTCTCGGTGATCAGATCGCGTCCGTCCTTGAGGTGCTGCCAGAACTCCTCCAGGTCCGCCGAGCCGGGGAAGCGTCCGGACATGCCGACGATGGCGACGGCGTCCTCCCCCGGGAGCGCAGCGGGCAGAGCCGAGGCCCGGGCAGTGGCGGGTACGAGGGCCGGCTCCGGATCCACGGCAACGGGCGCCCCGGCCCGGTCCGCCGGGGCGGGGTGCTCCTCGAGGAGGTACCGGGCGAGCTTCTCAAGGGTGTTCTCACCGAAGAGGGTCGTCGTCGGCACCGAGACGCCGTACTCCTTCTCCAGGGCCGCGGAGAGCGACTGGAGCCCGAAGGAGTCCAGGCCGTACTCGCCGAAGCCTGCTTCCTGGTCGAGGGCGTTCGGCGCCAGGCCCAGCAGCCCGGCGACGAGGTCCCGCAGCCGGTCGGTCAGTTCGCCCGCGTTCACCGGAACAGGAGCGGCGACAGTGGCGGCGGGAACGGTGGTGACGGCGGGCGGCGAGGCGGCCTGGCGGGCGCGGTGCCCGTGCTCCCGGATCCGCATCGCCTCGACCTGCTCGCGCATCCGCGCGGGTGCTCCGGGCAGCACGGCGACCTGCGGGCGTCCCAGTCGCAGGGCGAGGTCGAGCAGTCGCTCGCCCTCGTCGGCCTCCAGATAACGAAAGCCGGTGTCGGCGAGGTAGCGGCGCTCGTCCCCGGCGTCCACGTGCATGCCTCCGGCACGCCACATGGGCCAGTCGATCGAGACCGTGTGCCCGCTGCGGCGGCCCGCCGTACGCAGTTCCCCGCGCTCCTCGGCGAACCCGTCGAGGTAGCGGGCGCCGACCGCGTAGTCGACCAGGCCGTAGTCGCCGAGCTGCCCGGCCAGGGAGGAGTACAGGACGAACACGTCGAGCGGCTCGTCACGGGTCACCTCGTCGAGGACGCGGGAGCCCTCGAACCGGGCCCGCAGGTGGGAGCGGAACTCCGCGAGGTCCTTGCCGGGCAGCGGCGTGCGCGAGGCGGTCGCGGCCAGGTGGAAGACCCCGTGCAGCGCACCCCACTTCTGCTTGACCTCGGCCACGACCCGGGCCATGGCGGCCGGGTCGTCCACGTGCGCCTGGAAGTACGCCACGTCACCGAGGGCGCGCAGCCCGGCGAGCTCCCCGGCCCGGT
>NZ_JBEXPH010000126.1:0-25602 GCF_040611955.1 Streptomyces sp. NPDC006510
CGGCCTGCATCTGTGCGGTCAGCTTCTCGTCCAGCGGGCAGTCGCCGACCACGACGACCTCCAGTGGGACTCCGTGCTTGTCCTCGACCTCGGCGCCTGCCGCTTCGGTACCTGCGCCCGCGACGCCCGCCGGGGCTGTTCCAGGAACGTTCTCCGCGGCTCGTCCGCTGCCCGTGCTGATGCCGCTGAAGTGTCTGGGCCGGGTGGCGTTCGGCCCGGGGCCGTCGCCGTACACCGGCGCCGAGCCGCGGGACTGCTCGACCGCGGGGTCTGCCGAGCCCGATGACGCGGCCGGCCCCCTGCGGCCCGTTCAGACGCTGACGCCGCCCGCCCTGAGGTAGGCCAGCGGGTCGATGTCGGATCCGTAGCCGGGGCCGGTGCGGATCTCGAAGTGCAGGTGCGGGCCCGTGACGTTCCCGGTGGAGCCCGAACGCGCGATCCGCTGGCCCGCGGAGACATTGCGTCCCTCGCGCACGTGCAGCGCGGACAGATGCGCGTACTGGCTGTACTTGCCGTCGCTGTGCCGGATGACGACCTGGTAGCCGTACGCCCCGCCCCAGCCCGCCGAGACGACCGTGCCGGAGGCCACCGCCCGGATCGACGTGCCGGTCGGGACGGGGAAGTCGACCCCGGTGTGATAGCCGCTGGACCAGGAACCGGCCTGGTGGTACGGGGTGCCGATACCGGCCGCGACGGGTGCGACGAGGCCGGAGTGCTGCTCCGTACGCTGCTTCGGCCGGTGGCTCTCGGTCTTCTTCGGGTGCGGCTTCGGCTTCGCGGTGTCGTGGTGGGGCTTCGGCTTGGGCTTTGTGGCGTTGTGGTGCTGCTGCGTGGCCGCTCGTTGCTTCGGTTCGGCGGCCTGGTGGCGCGGCTCTGCCTTCGGGCGCTCCGGTGCGGTGGACTTCCGCGGCTTCGGCTCGGCCTTCGGCTTCGCCTGGGCGGGCGTGCCCGTCCGGGAACCCGTCCTCGGCGACCGGGCCGTGTCCAGGCTCAGGCGCTGCCCGGGAAGGATGAGGTCCGGGTCGTCCCCCACGACCTCGCGGTTCTGCGCGTAGAGGTGCTGCCAGCCGCCCCGGACGTGCTCGGTCGCCGCGATCGCGGAGAGCGAGTCACCGCGTGCCACGGTGTACGACTCACGCTTGCCGGGCACGGTGGTCGGCGTGGCGGGCGCGGACGTCCGCTTCGCCGTCGGCTTGCCGGAAACGGTCTTGCCCGAGGCCGTCTTGCCCTGAACCCGTACCTGACCGGTCCGCTGCGACTGCGGGTTGATGTCGGCGGCGTCCCCGCCGCCGGCCAGCCCCGCCTTCGTCGAGCAGCCCGGCCAGGCGCCCGGCCCCTGCGCTTCGAGCACCTTCTCGGCGATGGAGATCTGCTGGTCCCTGGTGGCCAGATCGGCGCGCGGGGCGTAGACCGTGCCTCCGTATGCCTCCCAGGTCGACCGGGTGAACTGCAGTCCGCCGAAGTAGCCGTTGCCGCTGTTGATGTGCCAGTTGCCGGTCGACTCGCAGGCGGCGACCTTCTCCCACACATCCGTCGACGCGGCACCCGCCGAGGCTGCCACGATGAGCGGGAGCGCGAGGCCCGCACCGCCCGCGGTGACCGTGAGCGAGGCACGGTTGATCCGGCTGGGCTGATATCTGCGGTGCCGTCCGTTCGCGGCCATGACTTGGCTCCCCCACTGGCAGTAGGACACGTCGCAAGCGCCCAACTTATGTGCAGGCAAAGGGCGATGACAAGAGAGCGCCAGGACTCGCCCGTCACGGCCGGGGCAGCGCCCCCGCCCCCGTCCGGCGGTCACGGTACGGGCGCACCCGCCCGGGTGGCGGCGCGGTGCCGGGCCGCCGCGTCCACGAGCGCGGTCATGACCCGGATGTCGTCGCCCATTTCGGGATGCCACTGCACCCCGAGCACCAGGCCGTCGTGGTCGGTGAGTTCCAGCGCCTCCACGGTGCCGTCGGGCGCGTGGGCGCTTGCCGTGAGGCCGGATCCCAGGCGGTCCACGGCCTGGTGGTGATAGGCGGGCACCACGGCCGGTTCGGCGACGGCCGCCGCGTACACCGTGCCGCTCACGGGAGTGACGGTGTGTTCGCCGAAGACGCCGGGGCCGCCGGTGTGCCCGTCCAGGTGCTGGTGCAGGGTGCCGCCGAGAGCGACATTGAGCAGTTGCATGCCCCGGCAGATGCCCAGCAGCGGGACGTGCTGGGTGATCGCCGCCTCGATCAGGGCGAGTTCCCAGGCGTCGCGTTCGCGGGCGGGCGGGCCGGTGCGGGGATCGGGCACCTCGCCGTAGCGGGCCGGTTCGACATCGGCGCCGCCCGCGATCACCACTCCGTCCAGTGCCGCCACGGTCTCCCGGGCCGCGTCGGCGGTGTCGTCGGGCGGCAGCATCACCGCCAGGCCGCCGGCCGCCCGCACCAGACGCGGGTAGGCGGCGGGCAGCAGGGCGGCCGGCATGTCCCACACGCCCCACCGGGCCGGTTGCTGATAGGTGCTGATGCCGATGACGGGCCGGGCCATGGGCCCCTCCTCTGATTCGTTCGCTGCTCGGTCGTGGTGCGGCCCCTGCCGCGTACGGGCGTGGCAGGGATGGGTTGGGCGTCCGTACAACGCCGGTGCGTAGCGGGCCCGTTCAGTCCCGCGACAGTTCGGCCTCGGCCGCCGCCAGGGCGGCGAACTCCTCCTCCGGGGCGTTCGCGACGAGGCGGTGCCGGCTGTAGAAGGCGAAGTAGGCCAGCGCCACCACGTACACGCCGAGAGCGATGAACGCCGCGTCGCGGTCCACCAGGAAGGTCGCCACCAGTGCCGAGCATGCCAGTACGAATGCCACGGCCGAGGTGAGCGCGCCGCCGGGCGTGCGGTAGGGCCGTTCGAGGTGCGGTTCGCGCCGGCGCAGCACGATGTGGGAGAGCGCCATCAGCGCGTAGCTGATGGTGGCGCCGAAGACGGCGACGTTCAGCATCCGGCCGCCGTTGCCGATCCAGGCGGCGAGCGTGAAGCCGATCGCGCCGGGGATCAGCAGGCCGAGGTAGGGGGACTTGCGGCGGTTGGTCAGTGACAGGAAGCGCGGCAGGTAGCCGGCCCGGGAGAGTGCGAAAAGCTGGCGGGATCCGGCGAAGATCAGCGAGAAGAACGAGGCCACCAGGCCCGCCAGGCCCGCGTAGTTGACGAAGCGGCTCAGGCCGGTGGGGCCGCCCTTGCCCTCCAGAGCGACCACGAGTGGGTTGCCCGCCTCCTGGATGGCCCTGGCGCCCTGGGCTCCGGTGGCGGAGAGGAAGGTGAGCACCGCGAGCCCCACCAGCACGGTCAGCGAGATGGCCAGCGCCCTCGGCATCGACCTGACCGGGTCCTTGGCCTCCTCGGCGGCGAGCGGCACGCCCTCGACTCCCAGGAAGAACCACATGCCGAAGGGGAAGGCGGCCCAGATGCCGAGCAGTCCGAAGGGCAGCCAGGACGAGGAGCCGAACGCGCCGGTGTCCACCGGGATGTCGTTGAGGCGGTGCGCGTCGAAGTCGGTGAACGCGCCGATGGCGAAGACCAGCAGAGCGGCCACGGCGACGGCCGTCACGACCAGGCTGAACCTCAGCGCCTCACCGACACCCCAGAGGTGGATCCCGATGAAGACGGCGAAGCAGGCGAGATGGACGGGCCAGCCGGAGGTGAGCCCGAACAGGCCGAGGGATTCGACGTAGTCACCGATGAACAGCGAGATGGCGGCGGGGGCGAGGATGTACTCGATGAGGATGGCCGTGCCGGTCAGGAAGCCGCCCCAGGTGCCCAGGGCGCGGCGCGCGAAGCCGTAGCCGCCGCCCGCGGTGGGCAGGATGGCGGAGAGTTCCGCCAGCGCGAAGACCAGGCACGCGTACATCAGACCCATCAGCACGGTGGCCGCGGCGAGTCCTCCGAAGCCGCCCTTGGAGAGGCCGATATTCCAGCCGGAGTAGTCACCGGACACGACATAGGCGACGCCGAGTCCGGTCAGCAGGAGCCAGCCCGCGCTGCCCCGGCGCAGGGTGCGACGGTGCAGGTACTCGTCCGTGCCGGTCACCGCGCCGACCGTGTTGCCGGGTGGGCTGGTGGGTGTGTCGGTTCCCTGGGCCATGGGCGCTCCAGATGTCGGTCGACGGCGCTGCGTCGAGGCGTGGGAGGCGAGGGGGCGCATAAAAGGTTCGTCGGCACACCTTTGTGGAACACCAGCGGAAACACAAGGGGCACGCGTTAAACAGTGGTTACGGATGCGTGCCTCACTCATGCCGGGCGCGCCGGGCGGCCTTTCGAAGGCGATTCGCCACCGCTGGCCGGTCCCTCTTCCCAAGCAATGGTTCCCTGCCATACCTTATGGACCTCGGTGCACCCAAGGAGGAATCCCGTGGCAGACCGCACACCACCGCTCGCCGTCGAGGAGCTCCGCTCACTCGTGGCGAGCGGGTCCATCGACACCGTCGTCCTGGCCTTTCCCGATATGCAGGGCCGGCTCCAGGGCAAGCGGTTCGCCGCCGGGTTCTTCCTCGACGAGGTTCTGGAGCACGGTACCGAGGGCTGCAACTATCTGCTGGCCGTCGACACCGACATGAACACCGTCGACGGCTATGCGATGTCCTCCTGGGAGCGCGGTTACGGCGACTTCGCCATGCTCCCGGACCTCGCCACCCTGCGGCTCCTGCCCTGGCACGAGGGCACCGCACTGCTCGTCGCCGACCTCGCCTGGAACGACGGCAGCCCGGTCGTCGCCGCGCCGCGCCAGGTCCTGCGCCGGCAGCTGGACCGGCTGGCCGGGCTCGGCTACCGGGCCCAGGTCGGCACGGAGCTGGAGTTCATCGTCTTCAAGGACAGCTACGAACAGGCCTGGGACCGCGGCTACCACGGGCTGACCCCGGCCAATCAGTACAACATCGACTACTCCATCCTCGGCACCGGCCGCGTCGAACCCCTGCTGCGCCGCATCCGCAACGAGATGCAGGCGGCCGGGCTGACCGTCGAGTCGGCCAAGGGCGAGTGCAACCTCGGCCAGCACGAGATCGCCTTCCGCTACGACGAGGCACTGGTCACCTGCGACCAGCACGCGATCTACAAGACGGGTGCCAAGGAGATCGCCGCGCAGGAGGGCGTCTCGCTCACCTTCATGGCCAAGTACGACGAGCGCGAAGGAAACTCCTGTCACATCCACCTCTCGCTCACCGACGCCAACGGTGACAACGCGATGGCGGGTGACGGCACGGACGGCATGTCGGACCTGATGCGGCACTTCCTCGCCGGACAGCTCGCTGCCCTGCGTGACTTCTCCCTGCTGTACGCGCCGAACATCAACTCCTACAAGCGGTTCCAGCCCGGGTCGTTCGCGCCTACCGCCGTCGCCTGGGGCCACGACAACCGCACCTGCTCGCTGCGCGTGGTGGGCCACGGCCGTTCCCGCCGCTTCGAGAACCGGCTGCCCGGCGGCGACGTCAATCCGTATCTCGCCACCGCCGGACTGGTCGCCGCGGGACTGTACGGCGTGAAGCACGAGCTGACGCTGCCCGAGGTCTGCACGGGCAACGCCTACACCTCCGAGTACGAGCAGGTGCCGACCACCCTGCGCGAGGCCGCCGACCTGTGGGAGGCCAGCCCCATCGCCAAGGAGGCGTTCGGCGAGGAGGTCGTCGCGCACTACCTCAACATGGCGCGTGTCGAACTCGCCGCCTACGACGCCGCCGTGACCGACTGGGAGCTGCGACGCTCCTTCGAGCGCCTGTGACCTCCGCCCCGTCCCTCACTCCCGATCGAGGCCCGTACGTGTCCCACCAGCCCGCACCGCACAGCCTGGACGTCCTGAACCCGGCCACCGCCGAGGTCATCGCCACCGTCCCCGCCACCGACGCCGCCGCCGTCGACGCGGCCGTCGCCCGCGCCGCGACCGCCCAGCGCGTCTGGGCCGCGGCGGCACCCGCCGACCGCGCCCGGCTGCTCCGCCGGTTCGCCGCCGTCGTCGACGAACACATCGAGGAACTGGCCCTGCTGGAGGTCCGCGAGGCCGGTCACACCATTGGCAACGCCCGCTGGGAGGCGGGCAATGTGCGCGACCTCCTCGACTACTGCGCGGGCGGTGTCGAACGCCTGCTCGGCCGACAGATCCCGGTCGCCGGCGGCATCGACTTCACCCTCCTGGAACCACTCGGCGTCATCGGCGTCATCGCCCCCTGGAACTTCCCGATGCCGATCGCCGCCTGGGGCGCGGCTCCGGCACTCGCCGCCGGTAACGCCGTCCTGCTCAAACCCGCCGAGACCACACCGCTGACCGCGCTGCGCCTGGCGGAGCTGGCCCTGGAGGCCGGGCTGCCCGGCGGGCTGTTCCAGGTGCTGCCGGGCGAGGGGCCGGTGGCCGGCAGCGCGCTGGTGGAGCACCCCGGCGTGGCCAAGATCGTCTTCACCGGTTCCACCCGGACCGGCAAGCACATCATGATCCGCTGTGCCGAACGTGTGAAGCGCCTCACCCTGGAACTCGGCGGCAAGAGCCCGAACGTGGTCTTCGCCGACGCCGACCTGGAGGCCGCGGCGGCCGCCGCTCCGATGTCCTTCCTGGACAACGCCGGCCAGGACTGCTGCGCCCGGACCCGCATCCTGGTCGAGCGCTCGGTCCACGATCGCTTCCTCGATCTGCTGGCGCCGGCCGTCGCCGCCGTGGTGGTCGGCGATCCGTCGGACGAGAAGACCCAGATGGGCCCGCTCGTCTCGGCCGTCCAGCGGGACCGGGTACGGGGCTTCGTGGACGGCCTCGGCGAGCGCGGCGCACCGGACGGCGTACGGACGATCCTCGGCTCGGCGCCCGACGGCCCCGGGTTCTGGTACCCGCCGACCGTCCTCGCCGGGGTGTCGCCGGACGCCCCGGTGGCCGTCGACGAGGTGTTCGGGCCGGTCGCCGTGGTGCTGCCCTTCGATGACGAGGCGGACGCCGTACGGCTGGCGAACGCCACGGAATACGGTCTGGCCGGATCGATCTGGACGCGTGACGTCGCCCGTGCGCTGCGGGTCGGCCAGGGCCTGCGGGCCGGGAACCTCTCGGTCAACTCGCACTCCAGCGTCCGCTACTCCACACCCTTCGGCGGTTACAAACAGTCCGGACTGGGCCGCGAACTCGGTCCCGACGCACTCGCCGCCTTCACCGAAACCAAGAACGTCTTCATCAGCACGGAGGCCTGAGCACCATGACCGACACCACCGCTGTCTGCCGCCGCCTGGTCGGCCGCACCGCCGTAGTCACCGGAGCCGGAAGCGGCATCGGGCTGGCCACCGCACGGCGTCTGGCCGCCGAGGGCGCGCACGTCGTCTGCGCCGATGTGGACGAGGAGCACGGCAAGGCCGCCGCCGAGGAGGTCGACGGCCTCTTCGTACGTACCGACGTCACGGACGCCGAGCAGGTGGAGGCCTTGTTCAAGGCCTCGTTCGACACATACGGCTCGGTCGACATCGCCTTCAACAACGCGGGCATCTCGCCGCCCGAGGACGACTCCATCCTGGAGACCGGACTCGAAGCCTGGCGCCGGGTGCAGGAGGTCAACCTCACCTCCGTCTATCTGTGCTGCAAGGCCGCCATCCCGTACATGCGCCGCCAGGGCAAGGGCTCCATCATCAACACGGCCTCGTTCGTGGCCCGGATGGGCGCCGCCACCTCGCAGATCTCCTACACCGCCTCCAAGGGCGGCGTCCTGGCCATGTCGCGCGAACTCGGTGTGCAGTTCGCCCGGGAGGGCATCCGGGTCAACGCGCTGTGCCCCGGGCCGGTCAACACCCCGCTGCTCCAGGAACTGTTCGCCAAGGACCCGGAGCGGGCCGCGCGCAGGCTGGTGCACATCCCGGTCGGCCGGTTCGCCGAGCCCACCGAAATGGCCGCCGCCGTGGCCTTCCTGGCCAGCGACGACTCCTCCTTCGTCAACGCCACCGACTTCCTGGTGGACGGCGGAATCTCCGGCGCCTACGTCACACCGCTCTAGACCGTGTGCGGATGTGGGACGGGACGCGGCCGTCCCGTCCCACATCCGCGACGACCGCCCGCGCCTCAGGAGGTTCCCCAGCGTGCCCGGACTCCGTCCCGCACCCGGCTCTCCCGGCGCTCCGCCGCCCGGACGGCCACCATCGCACTCGCGCTCGCGACGGCACTGACCACCGTCACCGCGCCCGCCCGGGCCCTTCGTCGTTGTGACCTCGAAGCCGGCGTGGCGCTCGGCATGGTCATGCATCAGACCTTTGACAGAAGGGTTAGGTGGATCATTACCAACTCACCGGCCTGACGGCGAACCCAAAGGTGTCATAGAGGATGTTTGCGAGATGGCAGCCCGGCCCGAAGCACCGACCGCGGCTCGGACCCGCACCCCCGCGCCCCACTCCCCCGCGACGCCCGGTGCGCCCCGGCACCGTGCGGTCAGCCGTGGCCGCCCTCTCCCGCGCTCGCTCCCTCGCCCGTGGCGGACGACCAGTTCTCCAGCAGGAAATGCAGGGCCTCGACGGACCGCTCCCAGGACGCCTGCACGTCGCGGGGCGCACCGAAGCCGCCGCTCGCCTCCAGGGCGCAGTAGCCGTGGAAGGTGCTGCGCAACAGCCGCACCGCGTCCGTGAGATCGGGCTCGGCCAGGCCGTAGGCGCGCAGCATCGCGCCTGTGGTCTCGATGGTGCGGTGGTACGCGGACGACTGGGCGACGACCTCGGGATCGACCCGCATCTGCGTCGCCTCGTACCGTCCCGGGCGCTCCAGCGCGAAGGCCCGGTAGGCGTCGGCGAAGGCGACCAGGGCGTCCTTCCCGGCCCGGCCCGCCACGGTGGCGCCGATCCGGTCGATGAACTCTCCGGCGGCCAGCAGCGCGACCCGGGTCCGCAGGTCGTGCAGATTCCTGACGTGCGAATACAGGCTGGCGTCCTTGACCCCGAAGCCGCGGGCCAGCGCGGAGATCGTGACCTTGTCGAAGCCGATGGAGTCGGCCAGATCGGCCGCCGCCCCCACCACACGTTCGGTCGTGAGACCCACGCGAACCATCCGCCACCTCCATCGAAAAGCCTAGGACATCTAGGTGGATTACTAATCTACACAGGTACATCCATCCGGACGACGCCGAACAGGCTGATTCCCGCACCCCGTATCCATACTGAAGATCCCGGCATCCCCGAGACAGATTGCAGAGCACACAGATGAGCGGCACTGCGCAGATCGGCGTCACAGGGCTCGCGGTCATGGGCCGCAACCTCGCGCGCAACATCGCCCGCAACGGATTCACGGTCGCGGTGCACAACCGGACGACCGCGAAGACGGACGCCCTGGTCGAGGAGTTCGGCGACGAGGGCTCCTTCGTACCCGCGCGCACACCGCAGGAGTTCGTCGCGGCGTTGGAGCCTCCGCGCAGGCTCGTCATCATGGTGAAGGCGGGCGATCCCACCGATGCCGTGATCCAGGAGTTCGCCCCGCTCCTCGAAGAGGGCGACGTCATCATCGACGGCGGCAACGCCCACTTCGAGGACACCCGCCGGCGGGAGAAGGAGCTGCGCGAGCGCGGGATCCACTTCGTCGGCGTCGGCATCTCGGGAGGCGAGGAAGGCGCGCTGCACGGGCCGAGCATCATGCCGGGCGGGTCCTCCCGGTCGTACGAATCACTGGGGCCGTTGCTGGAGAAGATCGCCGCCCGGGCGAAGGACGGCACTCCCTGCACCACCCATATCGGTCCCGACGGGGCCGGGCACTTCGTGAAGATGGTCCACAACGGCATCGAATACGCGGACATGCAGCTGATCGCGGAGGCGTACGATCTGCTGCGGGCCGTGGCGGGCTACTCCCCCGCGAAGATCGCCGAGACGTTCCGCAGCTGGAACACCGGCCGCCTCGACTCGTATCTGATCGAGATCACGGCGGAGGTCCTCTCCCACACCGACGCGGCCACCGGGAAACCCTTCGTGGACATCGTGCAGGACCGGGCCGAGCAGAAGGGCACGGGCCGCTGGACGGTGCAGATCGCGCTGGATCTGGGGGTGCCGGTCTCGGGGATCGCGGAAGCCGTCTTCGCCCGTTCGCTGTCCGGGCACGCCGATCTGCGCGAGGCGGCGCGGGACCTGGCGGGTCCGTCGGCGTCCCCGCTCGGCGAGGAGGCGGCCACGGCCTTCGCCGGCCGGGTGGAGCAGGCGCTGTATGCGTCCAAGATCGTCTCGTACACGCAGGGGTTCCACCAGATCCGGGCGGGCAGCGAGGCGTACGACTGGAACATCGACCTCGGTGCGGTGGCGGCGATCTGGCGGTCCGGATGCATCATCCGGGCCGCGTTCCTGGACCGGATCAGGGCGGCCTACGACGCCCGTCCCGACCTGCCGGGTCTGTTGTCCGACCGGCAGTTCGCCGAGGAGATCGGCGCGGCCCAGGACGACTGGCGCTCGGTGGTCGCCGAAGCGGTGCGGCAGGGGGTGCCGACACCGGGCTTCGCCGCCGCGCTCTCGTACTACGACGGTCTGCGCGCCGACCGGCTGCCCGCGGCGCTCACCCAGGGGCAGCGCGACTTCTTCGGCGCGCACACCTACCGTCGTACGGACCGCGAGGGCTCCTTCCACACGCTCTGGGGCGGCGACCGGTCGGAGGTCGCGGTGGGCTGACGCGAGGGCAGTGGGGCGGACCGCCTTCGTGCTCGCCCGGCCGGGTCGCCCGGGGTGCGATGTCGCCGCAGCTGTGCGTAAGTAGCAGCGAGCCCGCTTTCCGCCCGCACCACGAGCCCGTTGCCGTGTCCCGCCGTTGCCCCAGGGAGCCCCCGTATGCCCGACGCCACCGCGGAACCGGCCGCGGCCCAGCCCGTCGTCGCGCCGCTGACCAGTGCCGCGCTGATCCTGGTCGCCACGATCGAGCCCGGTGGCGAGCCCGCCGTACGCGAGGTGCTGCCGGATCTCGCGGCCTTCGCCCGTTCCATCGGATTCCGGTTCCCCGACGCCGGCCTGGCCTGTGTGACCGGTTTCGGTTCCGGGGCCTGGGACCGGCTGTTCGCCGGGCCGCGGCCGGCCCGGCTCCACCCGTTCCAGGAACTGCACGGCGCGCAGCACCACGCGCCCGCCACTCCGGGGGATCTGCTGTTCCACATCCGGGCCGAGCGGATGGACGTGTGTTTCGCATGGGCGGCCCGGCTGCTCGACCGTCTCGGCGGGGCGGTGACCGTCGTCGACGAGACGCAGGGGTTCCGCTACTTCGACCACCGTGATCTGCTCGGATTCGTCGACGGCACGGAGAACCCGGTGGGGGCGGACGCGCGGTCGGCGGCCCTGGTCGGCCCCGAGGATCCCCCGTTCGCGGGCGGCAGTTACGTCATCGTGCAGAAGTATCTGCACGACCTCGCGTCCTGGAACGCGCTGAGCACCGAGGAGCAGGAGCGGGTCATCGGCCGTACGAAGCTCGACGACATCGAGCTCGCCGACGACGTCAAACCAGCCGACTCGCACGTCGCCCTCAACACGATCACCGACCCGGACGGCACCGAGCGCGACATCCTGCGGGCCAATATGCCGTTCGGCAGCTTCGGACAGGGCGAGTTCGGCACGTACTTCATCGGTTACGCCGCCGATCCGGGGGTGACCGAGCAGATGCTCCGCAACATGTTCCTCGGCAGTCCGCCCGGCACGCACGACCGCATTCTCGACTTCTCGACCGCGGTCACCGGCACGCTCTTCCACACCCCGAGCGCCGACTTCCTCGACGCCCCGCCGCCCTCGCCCTCGCCCGCCGGGTCCGGTGCCCTGCCGGAGCCCGCGTCCGCGCCGGTGGCGGCCAAGGCCCCGGTCCCGGCCGGTCCGGCCGGGGGTTCGCTGCACATCGGCAGCCTGCAGGAAAGTGCCCAGTGATGAACAATCTCCACCGCGAACTCGCCCCGGTCACGGAAGCCGCCTGGGACCAGATCGAAGAAGAGGCCCGGCGCACCTTCAGCCGCCATGTGGCGGGCCGCCGGGTCGTCGATGTCACCGGCCCGGACGGCCCCGAACTGGCGGCCATCGGCGACGGTCATCTGCGCGACATCGATCCGCCCACTCCGGACGTCATCGCCCGGGCCCGCACCTCGGTGCCGGTCATCGAGTGGCGCGTGCCGTTCACGGTGACCCGGTCGGCCGTGGACGATGTCGAGCGCGGTTCGGACGACAGCGACTGGCAGCCAGTCAAGGACGCCGCCCGCACCTGTGCGTTCGCGGAGGACATGTCGATCATCGACGGGTACGCGGCGGCCGGGATCACCGGGCTCCGGGACGGCTCCTCGCACTCGCCGCTGGCGCTGCCCGCCGATGCCCGGGACTATCCGGCCACCGTCAGCCAGGCACTGACCCAGCTGCGACTGGCCGGTGTCGACGGGCCGTACCGGCTGCTGCTGGGCGCCGACGCCTTCACCGAGGCCACCGAGACCTCCGACCACGGTTACCCGGTCGCCACCCACCTGGCCCGGCTGCTCGACGACCAGATCCTGTGGGCGCCCGCCGTCAAGGGCGGTGTGCTGCTGTCCTCCCGCGGCGGCGACTTCGAACTGTGTCTGGGCCAGGACCTGTCGATCGGCTATCAGGACCACGACGCGACCAGCGTCCGGCTCTACTTCCATCAGGCGTTCACCTTCCGGATGCTGACGCCCGAGGCCGTGGTCCCGATCATCGCCTGAGGAGCTACCCCCTGTGCCCGGTCGCCCTGACGTGCCAGGTCAGGGTGTCGGTGGCCAGCGCGCGGACGGCGGGGTCACGGATGGCGTCCGTACGGTCCACGGCCTCGGCGGTCACCCGGTGGCCGCGGCCGTCCGCACGGACGCCGAGCGCTGCAGGGACGACGGAGGTACGCCCCCGGGCCGACACCTGCTCGACGCCGTCCACGTACCAGCGCAGATCGGTCCTGGCGAGAGTGGTGTCGGTGCCGGGCCGGTGCGGGTGAGCGCCGGCGCCGGTGGTCCCGAGGTCCGCCGGACTCACGGCGATCCGCCGGCCCGGTCCGATGGTGTCGCCGGTGTCGACGGTGCTGCTCAGCGCGTTGCCCGCGCGGTAGAACCCGGCGATCATCGCCTCGCGCCCCGGCAGGTTGAATTCGGTGTTGCTCAGCTCCCGCATGATCGAGGACGCGGTGGGGCGGTGGAGCCCGAGCGGGTAGTAGGCGCTGCCCTCGTACGTACCGACCGTGCCGCCCGCCGGGTCGGTCCGGCCCAGCCAGCGGTACCACTTGGCCTGCTTCTCGGTGAGCTGCGCGGGCGTGTAGGTGGTGGAGTTGATCCCGCCCGGCTCGCCGCCGGTCCAGGTCCCGTACTCGGCGTAGGTGTACTCGTCGTCCAGCAGGCCGACCGAGTGCCCTATCTCATGGGCGGCGATCAGGCTGGACGAGGCGTGGTCGGAGGAGAGGGTGGAGACCCCGTTGAAGGAGTGGCCCTCGGCCTGGAGGCCGGAGTAGCCCGCGCCTCCGTACTTGGTGGAGTTGGCGATGACGACCACGAGGTCGGCGGCCGGGGCCTTGGCGGCGTACGCGGCCACCTTGTCGATGTCGGTGCAGATCAGCCGCTCGATGTCGGAGCACCAGAAGTAGCTGCCGAGCGCGGTGTCCTTGACGGTGTCGGCGCCGGGGTCGCCGCTGATGCCGGACTCGTTGGAGACCGCGTCGACGGTCCACACATTGAACAGGCCCTGGTAGCTCCGGTAGGGCTCCAGAGCGGTGATGTCGGCCCACTTGGCGGTGGCGTCGGCGTGGAAGTCGTCCTGCTGGCCCGCCGTGTAGCCGTCGCCGATGATCACGACGTCCAGGCGGTCGTCGGACGGACCGGTCACCGCCTGTTCGCCCACCGTGCCGTCGACAGCGGCCTCGGCCGCGCTCAGCGGGGCGGCGGTCTTCCCCTTCCGTACGGGGGTGTTGGCCGGGACCTCGACGGTCCGGCCCGAGCCACCGGGTTCGGGGAAGTACTCGGCGGCGACGCGTCGGCCACCGTCGGTACCCGTGGGGGCGGCCGATGCCGGTGCGGTGGCGGCGGTCACAGCCAGGAGGCCGGCGAGAGCGAGCCCCGCCATGGCTCCTGCCGTTCGGCGCGCGTGGGGGCGTATGCGCATGGACAACTCCTTCGGGTCCGGTGGGACTTCCGGGGCACGACAATCATGTAACCCATGAGTTAAGTCGACTTAATGCGATGATTAACCTAGAGGTGTGCGGACCTCCGAACAAGGCCCGGACGCGCGGTGGTTGAGGTTCACAACCGGGCATTTACGATGCATGGACCGCATTTCGAAGCGGGGCGAGGCAGAAGGGGCGGCGCGATGGACGAGAGGCGTTCGGCGGGACGGGGCGCGGGACCGGACGACGATCCCGGCGCCGTCGGCCGCCGCGTCCAACGACTGCGTAATGAAAGGGGCCTGACGCAGCGACAGCTGGCGGAACCCGCCTACACCCCCGCCTACATCTCCACCCTGGAGGCGGGCCGGGTACGCCCGTCGGAGGCGGCCGTACGCCACCTCGCGGACCGGCTCGGCGTCACGTACGAGGAGCTGGCGACGGGCCGCCCCGCCCATCTCGCGACCGGCCTGCGGATGAGACTCGTCGAGGCCCAGCGGACACTGGCCACCGGCGCCGCCGAGGATGCCGCCGTCGCGTACGCCGGTCTGCTCGCCGAGGCCGGCCGGCACGGGCTCGACGACGAACGCGCCACCGCCCTGCTCGGTCTCGGCCACTGCGCACTGGAGACGGGCGATCTGCCCACGGCCCGCGAGCACTTCGAGGCCGCGGAGAAACTGCTGGCCGACGCTCCGCTGCCGCGGCGCGCCCCGGCCGTCCGGGGCCGAGCGGTCGCCCACCTCCTGGCGGGCGAACTCCGGTACGCCTGCTACCTGCTGGAGAGCGCCATCGACGAGCTCAACACCTCGGGCCTCCAGGACCCCGGCGCGCTACTGCTGCTCCACACGGCCGCGATCGCCCCGTACATGGACATGGGCGCCCACGCCCGCGCCGCCCAGGCGGGTGAGCTGGCGCTGGCCCTCGCACCGCGGGTGTCCGATCCGGAGCTGGTGGCCGGACTCCACCGCAGCGTCGCCCGTACGCTCATAGCGGCGGGCCGCACCACGGAGGCGGATGCCTCGCTCGCCAGGGCGGCCGAGATCTACCAGCAGCTCCAGATCCGTACGGAGCTCGCACACTGCCACTGGATGCGCGGCTACGTGCGCGCACAGGACGGCGATCTGTCCGGTGCCGAGACCGAACTGCGCGCCGCCCGCGACATGCTGGCATCGAAGCGCGCCGCCCTGTACACGGCCCAGGTCGAGGTGGAGCTGGCCGATGTGCTGCGTCGGCAAGGCAAGACCGCCGAGGCCCAGGAGTTGCTGCACCGGCTCCTCGGCGAACTGCACCCGGACCGGGGCTCGGTCCATGCGGGCGGCGCGCATCGGCTGCTCGGTCTGATCCACGAGGAACGGGACGAACTCGAATCCGCCGAGGAGCACTACGTCACCGCGCTGGCCCTGCTGGAACGAGCGGGTGCCGCAGGTGACCTCGCGGACATCTGCCGACTGCTGGGCGATCTGCTGCGGCGCGTGGGCCGGACCGAGGCGGCGATGGACGCGTACCGGACCGGGCTCGGCCATCGGTCCTCCCCGGGCACCACCACCCTGGGACCGTCACCGGTCCGCCCGCCCACCACCTGATCCCGGCCGGGCGGAACCGGTTCAACAGCGCCGCTCCCCGGATCGTCCTCACGGCTGCGGGACCGCATCGAACCAAGGGCTGTCCGGTAATCCCTGGCGGGCGTGCGACGACAGCTATTTCCCCAAGCTCTCGGCTGCGCTTGAGCAGGGGAGGCCCCACTCCTCGCCGCGTTGTCGGGACGCCCGAATACATCCAGTATTCGGGCGTCCCTCCGCCTTGCTATGCACCGCATCCGACGCCGCACGCCGGTCCGCCGGGTATTAAGGGACAGCCCTTGGCCGGGCGCACCCGGCCGCGGCCGTCCGGACGCCATCATCCGGGCGCCGTCATCCGGCCCGCTGGGGCGACGGCTCCGGCACCGGCTCGGGGCGCGGTTCGGGCGGCTTCGGGATCGGATCCGGCGACGGGCCGGGCGGGACGGGGCCGGGCGGCGGAGGCGGCGGCTCCGGCAGCGGCGACGGCGGCCCGGGCATCGGCCCGGGGGTGGGCGCCGGCGGCACCGGGTCGGGGTACGGATTCGTCATCGGGGGCCTCCGAACGGTTCGGGTGGATCTGCTTCCACCGTCTCCCGGAGCGGCTGCCCGCGCCTGGTGAATCCGTGCGCACGGGTTCCGGATGAACTGCCGGGGTCCGGGAACCGTGCGGGGTCAGCGTGCGGCGGCGGCCGCAGCGGCGAGACCCGGCCCGGGGCTGGAGAGCACCGGAATGCGGGTGACCGTACGGGTGACCGCGTCGGCCATGGACGCCTGCGCCAGCACGATCACATCGGCGTCCGTGACCGCATCGGCCGCGGCCGCCACGAGATCCAGGTACCCATCATGGTCTCCGGCCTCGAAGCGCGCCCAGGCACCGTCCACCACGACGGTACGCACGTCCACGGGCCGGTCCCCCGCCTCTTCGGCGAGCAGCGCGAGGGTCGGTGCCAGGGTGCCGGTGATCGACGCGAGAACCACCACGCGCTCCCGCGCCGCGGCGGCTGCCGCCATCGGACGGTCGACGCGCAGCACGGGAACACCGAGCGTCGCCGACTCCGCCTCGGCGACGGCGCCGATCGTCGAACAGGTGCAGAGCACCGCGCGGGCACCGTCCGCGACGGCGCCCGCGAGCAGGGCCCGGATCTCCCCCGACACCGCTTCGGGGCCCGATTCCCTGGCCCTGGCGAGCAGGTCCTCGTGCACGAGATGGCGCAGGGCGAGCCCGGGATGGCCGGCGTCCCGGAGCGCGTCGAAGACCGGCACGTGGACCGGGGAGGTGTGCAGCAGGGCGAGTGTCATCGGCCAAACGGTACCGCCCCGGCCGACGTGGGTCAGTACAGCTCGGGGCGGGACTTGAGTTGCGTCTTCGCCTGTTCCACCAGTTCGGCCGGGGCCTCGGGGGCCAGGTCGGGGTGGCGCACCGCCCACTTCGCGGCGTACGGGCAGAGCGGCACGACGGGGACACCCTCGCGGGCCGCCATGGCGTAGAACTCCTGGACGAGGGCGCCCGCGATGCCCTTGCCCTCGTGACCGGGTTCGACGACCGTGTGCACGGCGACGAGTGCGGCGGGGTCGCCGTCCATCACGAAGTACGCGATGACTCCGGCGGCCTGGCCGTTCTCGTACGCGAGCAGATTGCCGCTCGCCCGGTCGTCGCGGATGTCGAGTTCGATCCGCTCGGTCTGTTCTGCCATGACGGTGCTCCCTGAAGTGGTCGGACCGGATCAGCGCGCCGCGGAAACTGCGTGCGGGCTCCGTCCGGTGGCGGTGCCGGGCACGGGCGCGGAGGCGTCGGCGCCGAGCGCGACGATACGGTTCCCGGCGTCGACGTGCACGATGCGCGGGGCCAGATCGCGCGCCCCGGCGTCGTCGACCTGGGCGTAGCTGATCAGGATGACCAGGTCACCGGGGTGGACGAGGTGGGCGGCGGCGCCGTTGATGCCGATGACACCGGAGCCGCGCTCACCCTCGATGACGTACGTCTCCAAACGGGCGCCGTTGTCGATGTCGACGATGTGCACCAGCTCGCCGGGCAGCAGATCCGCCGCCTCCATCAGCTCGGCGTCGACGGTGACGGAACCGACGTAGTGCAGGTCGGCCTGGGTGACTGTGGCACGGTGGATCTTGGACTTGAGCATGGTGCGCATCATCGAGGTGCTCCTGGATCTAGGCTCCCTGCCTGCGTTTTTGCAGGTCAAGGGCGGTTCCCCATCCTACAACGAGTCGCATGTCCGGGCAGCGTTCCCCAGGTTTTTCAGGACCCATGCTGACCACTTGCCGACTTTTCTGACACAACGTCAGGCGATTGCAGGGCTTCACCCGCTCTCCTGGCCCCACCGCAACGACTGCACAAGCCTACGCAGCCCCGCCGAGCGGTGCCTCCGTCCCGCTGCCCCGGGCAACTTCGCCTGGCAGGAAGGGAGCTCGTACGCGTTACCCGAGATCGACGACATCTGCCTGGTGACCACCGGCGACGCATTCCACTGGATCGCGCCCGCGCCGGGCATCGCCGTGCACCCGTCGGCGAACGCCCGCTCGTGGGCCCGGATCGCGCGTCAGACGTAGTTTCCGTGGGCGCTGCGGCTGGCGGACTCAGCCGAGCAGTGTGAGTTACCGCGGCCGAGTCGACCACAGCGTCGCTCCCGGAGAAGCCCGGTGATGAAGATGCCCGAGCAGGGCCGTCTTTCGCGGCCACCAAGTCCGCGTGTGCCGGGAAGCGGGCCGATTCCGGGGCGGCGGGCGGGAACGCGCCTGCTGCCCGGGACGTCTCCACGGTAACTGCCGGTCTCGACCCCGCGCAGTGGATCCGCATATCCGGGGGCCGAGTCCCGGCAGGTGAATGGCATCCCGCCGAGGACGTGCCCGACCTGTGGTGGGCGGCGCCCCCGCCGAGCTCGCACACATCTCTCCCGAGCCTCAAGGAGCAGGACCGCCTCGGCTACCGCGCCAAGCCTCTCCCCCGCTTCGCCGCCTTCTTCCGCGACCGCACGGCAGAAGACCTCCAAGCCGCGGACGATCTCGCTCTGACGTTCCAACAGATCCACGGCGTGGGCCCGTACGCGGCGACGGTCACGCCCTCCCATGCCTCCGGTGACCCCGAGGCCTTCGGCCTGGATGTATGGAACCGCAAGATCCTCGCCCTACGGCTGCTCGGCGCCGACGCCCCCGCACCAGAAGCCGTCACCCCGCCGCCTGCACGCTGACGGTGCACCCGGCCTGCAGCAGACCAATGGCTCTACTGCCACCGTCCGGACGCCTGCCTCGCTCCCTGCGGACGGACAGACCACCGGCCTGTCCGTCCGCAAAACAGTGCCTTTGGGATCCATCCTCACCATCCGGGGATTCAGGACGGCGGCAGGGTGCAGGGGATGGGCGGAAGCCACGTGGGGGTGTTGTGGCGGAAGCTGTGCCCGACGGGGATGATCTCGGAGCCGTTGTCCAGGGCCGAGAGGCAGATCCCGAGGTACTCCTCACCGTCGGCCGCCGCCCCGAGCGGCGTGCTGCACACGGGGCAGGACCAGCGCTCCATCGTGGGCCAGGACCGGTACGAGCGGGGTGTCCCGGGCCCGGTCCAACTGAAGGCGGTCCGGCGGAACCCGACCCAGGCCATGAGCGGGCCGCCGGACAGGCGGGAGCAGTGGGGGCAGGCGCATACGTGGGGGTCGTAGGGCTCCCCGGTCGCCTCGAAGCGGATGTGTCCGCACAGGCAGCCGCCGGTGGACACCTCCTGGGTGGGTGTGTCGTCGTTCGGCATGGGGGCTCCTTGCGGTCGCGGCAGGGTCCTTGTGTGCGTCGACTCGCCGCAAGCGGGCGGGGCGGCGGGCGGAGTCCGGGGCGTCCGAGTGCGCCTCGGGGTCGGCAGCCTGGCACGCCGGTTCCGCAGCCGTGGTGCGGCCGCGCAGAATCGGGCCATTGCCGCCCCCGTGACGCCGCGCGGAGCCCACTGGAGCGGCTCAGTCGCTGCACGGGGCGGCAAGGGTTTCAGGTTGGCCGGAAACCCGCGGCGGATGCGGCCGAAGGGGTGACCATCCATCGAACGGAGACGTTTCAAACGCCCCGCCCCCGCGCGACCGGCGTGAATCGCGGTATTCGCACAGACATCCAGGATTCCCCTCGTCGTCACCCGTTACGGCGAGCCGCGGGGCCGTTCTTGGAGCACCCGTGCCATTCGATGACCTGATGGACACGATGACTTCTCTTCCCGCCTCCGTGGACAAGCCCCTCGGTTTCGAACGATTGCGGCCCGCCCCTGCCCATCCCGCCACTGGTGCGCAGCGAGTTGGCGTGTCCGCCCGCTGCTCGGCACGGCCGGATACGGGGTGGGCAGCCGACCGGCTCCAGACCCGCCGGTCACCGGGGGACGTGCACGCCGGGCCGCCGGCTGTCCGGCGGAAGGCCGACGGTGAGAGCGCGCAGGAAGCAGGAGCGGGGTGCCGTCTCGCGAGCCGAGCAAGAGCTCTACGGGGCCGACTCCGGTGGGACCGGAGCTACGTGCGCTACGAAGGCGCGCTGACTCGGCTCGTTGTCCGAAGCCCTGTCGGACGCGCTCGGCCGTCGCCCCCCCCGTTCACTCTCAATGACCTGTGACGGGAAATCCTTTATCCCGTTTCTCGTACGAGGAAGTCATTCCTGAACTGCGTCACAGAGGGCATCGGGTGCAAGCATCAGGCGAAATACCAATGGCGGGTTTCACATCGTCTCCACTCCGAGGGAGTCCCTCTCTCCTGCTACCGCGGAACGGAAGGTTTACCGCCTTTACCGGCCCGGCCTTTCCAGCATGAAATATCCCAACTACTCCCATCCCGTGATCTCCGCAGACCAAGCGCAGGAGCTGCTTACCGGTGACCCACGCCGCGCACACTCCTACTTCGAGCGCGATGATCTGCTGCCACGCCTTCCCCTCA
The DNA here is from genome assembly GCF_040611955.1 of Streptomyces sp. NPDC006510. NCBI lineage: Bacteria > Bacillati > Actinomycetota > Actinomycetes > Kitasatosporales > Streptomycetaceae > Streptomyces > Streptomyces sp. NPDC006510. The sequence goes on from NZ_JBEXPH010000126.1 coordinate 20,502, forward strand.
GTAGCCCCAGGTTGCAGAACCTCCCCGTTCCGAGCGCTGCGAAGCATGCTCCAAACGCCAACCAACTCCCCACGCCCAGGCGGTATTTCCTTGAACGCGTCCACTTCGTCTCAGCCCGCAAGCACTGCCGTCCTGATCGTCAACGGCCGCGGAGAGTACCTCCTTCACCTGAGGGATGCACACAAACCGATCCGCGACCCCGGTACCTGGTCCCTGGTCGGCGGCGGGCCCGAGCCCGGCGAGACTCTGGACGAAGCGATCGCCCGCGAGATCCTTGAGGAGACGGGGCTCGTCCTCTCCGGTACCACCCCCTGCACGACCGTGCAGACCCACGGCCCGCACGTCACCGAGGGGAAGATCCAGGTCTGTGCGGGCCGCTGGGACGGCACCGCCCAAGACCTGCCCGTCATCGAAGGGATCATGTTCGCCTGGTTCGACATCGCCACCATGGAACAGCTGTCGATGTGCTGGTGGGCTCATGAGGTGATCAAGGCCCACCACACCGAGCACCCCGATCCACCGCTGCCTGGGCCACGGGACGACACCGGTTCAGGACAGGGCGGGCGCGGTGAAGAACATGATCGGCGCGCACCTGTTCCTGGAACGCGACGGTCGTACTCTCCTCGGTCTGCGTCACCCGGATGTGGAGTTCGCGGACGGCGAGTGGCATGCCCTGGCCGTTCATTAGGCAAGTCAGTTGTCGGGATCGATGCTGTCGGATCAATGATCGGGCCCTGTCCCTGCGATGGCGGGGAAGGAGCCTGGGATATTCGCTTGCCCGACTCGCCGCTGTGTCGCGACAGGGACTTCGTTGTCTGGTCGAGCACTGCGCTCTGTCCGGGCCGTTCGAACGCGCTCAGCCCGTCGTCACCAACTGAAGGTGAGGCGTGCGTCGGGGCGGGTGAGCTGGGCGCCGGGTCCGAGCTGGTCGTTGGGGGCGGGGCGGCCGGCAGTCGCCTCGTGGATTCGGCGGGCATGACCATTGTCGCTCCCGGGTGTGTATCCCCGCGCTTACAATGTGGCGTCGATAACGGGCGGTGTCGGATCTCGGGGCGGGGCTGAGAATTTGGCGACGGAGATTGCACCTGGCACGGTCATCGCCGACCGGTATGAACTGGTCGAGCGGCTGGGCCGCGGAGGCATGGGTGAGGTGTGGCAGGCCCGGGACCTGAGCCTGAACGTCGATGTGGCCGTCAAGTCCATCCGGATGAACGCGCAGGACACCACCGAGCCGCGGCGCTCCGTCCTCGCCTACGCCCGCAAGGAGGCGCAGCACGCCGCCGCGCTGCGCGACCATCCGAACATCGTTGCCGTCCATGACGTGGTGGAGCACGAGGGGCTGCCGTGGACGGTGATGCGGCTTGTGCGGGGGCGGTCGGTTGCCGAGCTGCTGGCCGCCGAACCCGACGGACTCGCCGTCGAGTTGATAGAGAACGTCGCCCGGGGTGTGCTCGCCGCACTCGCGGCGGCGCACGAGGCCGGCATCGCCCATCGTGACATCAAGCCGGCGAACATCATGGTCACCGACGGCGGCGACGTTCTCGTCACGGACTTCGGCATCGCCAAGCACCAGGCCGACACCAGGATCACCACGACGGGGGCGGTCGTCGGCACGGCCGCGTATGTCGCCCCGGAGCGGCTGAAAGGCGTGGAGAGCCCGGCGGGGGACCTGTGGTCATTGGGCGTGACCCTGTATCACGCGGCCACCGGGGTCTCCCCGTTCGACCGGGCCACGATCTTGTCGACGATCCATGCCGTCACCCACGAGGAGCCCGCCGAGCCGGAGCGCGCCGGCCGTCTGGCCCCGGTCGTCATGGCATTGCTGGACAAGGACCCGGAGGCGCGGCCCGGTATCGATGCCGTGCTGCGCATGCTGGACGGCGCGCCGGCGCCCGGGAAGACGAAGCTGCTGCCGACGACGGAGACCGGCCCGCGGCTCCCCTGGCTCAGGCCGGTGCTGTCGTTGATCGGCGTCGCGGCGGCCGGGCTGCTGGCTTTCGCCATCGCCTCGCAGTTCCGCGGGCAGGACCACCCGTCCGACAAGGCGGCACCGTCGACGGCGAGTACGGCGGACACCAGGGCCTCGTCGCCCGCACCCTCCCCGACTCCCACCCCCTCGGCCTCCAGAAGCCTCACCCCGGGGCCGGATGCGAGTGCGTGCACCGCCGCGGTGAACACCGCCGGCAACGCCCTGCAGCTCTCGGGTATCGCGCTGAGCGATCCCAACCGTTCGAAGGCCGACAGGGCGCATGATGGCAGCGCGGCCCTGCGCGACGGGGCCGACCAGATCTCGGAACTGGCCGACCACGCAACGGTGCCGGCGGTCAAGGCGAAGCTGCGGAACCTGGCTGGTGATCTGAACACCCAGGCCGCCGGACTCGACGCCCAGCTCCCCGGAATCGAGGACGGCCGCCTCGTCAGCACCAAGGCCACCGACCTCGCGATGAAGCAGATGAAGAAGGACGTGGGGGATTTGAAGGGCCTCTGCTGGAAGTGAGGCGTTCGCGGTCCGTGGGCCCGCCGTCCATGTCGTTGATCTCGTAGGCACACAGGTAAGGGTGGAAATGACGCAACAGAAGAAGCTCGGCCTGATCGTCACTGGTGTGGCCGCCGCGGTGGCGATCGGCGTGGGGGTGACCATAGGGCTCAGCGGCGGGGACGAGAAGGGGGACGGCGACAGCGGGAAGCCGGCCGCGAAGGGGCCTGCCTACTGCACGGGCGGCGCCGGGAGCTGGGATGAGCGTACGGGCATGTGCGGCATCAACCATGTGGCCGGGTGCCAGCACTCGAAACAGATGATGGATCTCAACATCAAGCTGGTCGAGGAGAACCCCATCGGGTCCTCCGGGTATGGCGGCGACACTCCCGTGATTCCGTTACTGAAGCAGCTGAAGACGCTGACCGACAAGGAGCTGGATCAGCCGCACATCCCCGCACCGATCAAGTCCGCCCTGCGGCAGGAGGCCGCCGACCTGGAGAAGGAGATGGACCTCTACCAGTCGAAGGGGGACTGGGTGAAGGTCGACCAGGACCGCGGCCTGAAACACAGCACGAACATGGCCTGCATCAACTTTGTGGCCGACCTGGCGGGCAAGCCCCGTAGCTGAGTGGCCGGTTGACCCGGGTGGCGGCGTCGATGATGCCATCTCCACCCGGGTCTTCGGTGGTTCTCAGGCGGCTCCTTCGGCACGCTCCCGTACACCGTTACCCAAAGAAGAACACTCCTGGCCGCGGCCGCTGACGCGTCAGTCCTACCCGCACGCGACGGCAGACGCCGGTATCATCCTGGACGACCTCGCTGACTGCGAGCGAGGTCTCCTGCAGGCCGCCGCCCTCGCCGACGAATTTCTACAGACCTACGGCCATCCCGAGACCGGGCTCATCACACGCGCCGGGAAACTCAACCCCCTCGGTTTCTCGGAGCGCACCTCGGGGGCCCTCACCATGCTGGTCACAGCAGCGCGGTCTGCTGTGACCAGCATGGTGAGGCCGTTGGTCCGGAGATTGGCGTCCCGGGCGCAAGCCTGGGCGTCCGGCTCTGGCTTCGAAGTCATCTCATTTGGCGTGTCTGCGGTGGCAGATGAGGGTGCAGGCGATGCTGGTGAACGCCAGGAAGTGCTCGGCCTTGCGTTCGTAGCGGCGGTGGAGCCGGCGAGCCAGGCCATGGTGCGTTCGATGGTCCACTGGTGCAGCCGCTGGGAAGTCTCGATGCCCTTGCGGGCGATCCGGTGCCGGATTCCGCGTCGCGAGAGCCATTGCCGAAGGTGGCGGTAGTCGTAGCCCTTGTCGGCGTGGAGCTTGCCGGGTCGGCGCCGGCGAGGGCCTCGGCGGGAGCGGATCGGAGATATGCCCTTCACAAGTGGGATCAGGGCCTGGCTGTCGTGGACGTTGGCGCCGGAGATTGCGACAGACAGGGGCAGACCAGTCCGCTCGGTGATCAGATGGATCTTCGACCCGTACTTGCCCCGGTCGACAGGATTCGGACCCGTCAGGTCCCCCTTTTCAGAGCCCGCATGTTCACCGAGTCGATCGCGCACCTCGACCAGTCCAGCTCACCGCGGGAGCCGAGTTCGTCGAGGACCAGACGATGCAGCTTCGCCCATACTCTGGCCTCCGACCACTCAGCGAACCGGCGGTGCGCCGTAGCCCCGGACGGCCCGAACGACGCGGCGGGCAGCTGCTGCCACGTGCACCCAGAGGTTGCCACGAACACGATCGCCGCCAGCACCTCACGGTCGCCATGCCGACGCCGACCGCCACCCTGAGGCCGCGAGGGTGCCTCCGGCACCACACGCTGGAACAACTCCCACAACTCATCCGGCACCAGCCGCTGAACAATCCCCACGCCGGCAGGCTACCGACCCCAAGGAGGAGGCCCGCAGTCAGTGACCTCTACGGCGCTGCGCGTCGAACCGACGCAGCACCCGCACCAGACGCCACACTCCGGCCGCCGCTCCGAGCAGCGCACCCCCCACCAACGCGCCCTTCCCCGCTGGACCAGAGACGCCAAAAGCTAGTGCGAGAGCCAGAGCGACGGCAAAGACCGCCGCAGCCAGCACGACGGCAGTCACCAGAGCAAAAACGATCTCCACCGTCATTGCGTCCTTTTCCCACCGCGACTCACGCCCCATATCCATGCTGCAAGTCTCACATCACGGTCAAGCCATTGCACCTGGACCGAACAACACCTGGCTCTCACCCATCGAGGCACACTAACCAATTGAGATGACTTCTTAGGCGCGACGCCGTCTATGCACGCCCGGCCTATCGGTAGCCGGCTCGGCGAGCGAGTGGAGAGACTCCTCTGAAACGGCCTGTGGGCACTCCCCGCCCCGCCGGGAGCCTTCCGAGGCCAAGGTGCCGTCCTGCCGGTGGCTACCAGAGTGAGTGCCGGTAGTCCTGGAGCCGGTCGGTCAGGATCTACCCTTCGGGGTCAGGACGTCAGGCTGGTGTTTCCTCAACGTTCGACCCTGCCCGGTCACCGATGTTCCCCAGGGCCGCGTTAGTACTCCAGTCTGGTTTCGCGATGCTGGTAGACCCGGCTGGGAACGCGTACGGCCACCGCGTGATCATCGGGGGTTGTGTGGACTCCTGAAGATCG
>NZ_JBEXPH010000127.1:0-25123 GCF_040611955.1 Streptomyces sp. NPDC006510
GGCGCCGCGAGGGGTCAGTACTGCGCCTGGAGGTGCTGCCAGAAGCCGTCGCGCAGTGCCCGTCGAAGATGCGCGTGGCCGCGCAGCGAGTGCTGGAGCAGCCGTTCGGCCTCGACCAGCAGGTCCTGGTCGACGGAGCCCGGCAGATACGGGTGTCCGGGCAGCAGATCGGCGAGGGACTCGCGGCCCCGGGCGGCCAGCCAGGCCGCGGCGATCTGCGCGCCGACGAAGCGGACATCGTCGCGCGCGGGCGCGGGGGTGTCGTCCTCGTAGGTGGTGACGGGGCGTCTGGTGACGTACGGACGGCAGAAGTCCAGGTCGAAGGTGCGCTGGCTGTCGACCTCCCAGAGCAGCGGTTCGGCCTGGTTGCGCCCCTCCCCCGCCTCGATGCCCCACAGGTGCACCCGGGCCCCGTACCCCTGCGCCGCCTCCACCGCGGAGACCAGGTCCTCGTCGCCGCCGACCAGTGCCGCGTCGCTGATGGCGCGGTGCCGGGCGAGTGATTCGAGGTCGGTGCGGATGAGTGAGTCGACGCCCTTCTGCTGGTTGTTGGCGTTGAGGTTGCCGAGTCGGACCTTGACGTCGGGGAGTTCGGCGATGGACTGCTGCTCGACGGTGTGGATGCGCCTGCGGGCTCCGTCGTACCAGTACACCCGCAGCAGCCTGCTGTCCGCGAAGATCGTCCGGGCCTTGTCGATGAAGGCCTCGATCAGTCCTTCCGCGTCGAGGTCGAAGGAGCGGCGGTCCTCGGTGCCGGTGACGAGCAGTCCGGCCGCTGCGTACACATAGCCCGCGTCCACGAAGATCGCGTGGGTCGAGGGGGTCTTCGACACCTCGGCGAGCACACGCTGGAGCAGCTCGTTGGTGCGGTCCAGGCGCTCGCGGATCTCTGCCTCGTTCATTCGGGCCTCGTCGTGGACCTCGTCGCCCGCACATGCTCGGTGACCTGCTGATACTTAGACATCCAAAAAATTTCCTTAGCGTAGGGAATGTTTGCAGGTGGCAAGCCGTTGTACATCTCGTGGAGCGCAGGACAGCGGTGTCCGGTGCTCTCATCCTTGCGGACGGGTCACCCGTCCTCCCAGTAGTTCTCCAGCAGGAGGATCAGACGAAGGGAAGCCTTATGCGCTTCGAGATCATGCGACTCGACGACGTCGACGGTACCGCCGTGGACAGCACCGTCGTGGACGCCGCCTCCGTCAACCGGATCGTGCAGCAGGCCGCAGCCATAGGCCAGCGCATCTATATCCGCCCGGCCGAAACCTCGGCTTCGTAACGCACGACGACGCACAAAGACGAAGCGCCCCCGCACGGAAGGTCCGTACGGGGGCGCTGTGGTGTCGGCGGGAGCCATCAGGAGTTCTGGATGACCTGGGTGACGCCGTTGATGATCTGCTGTACGGCGATGGCGGACAGCATCATTCCGGCGAGCCTGGTCACCAGCACGACGCCGCCGTCCTTGATGACCCGGATGATCAGCAGCGAGTAACGCATGGTCAGCCAGAGCACGATGTGCATGGCGACGATCGCCGACCAGACCGAGATCTGGCTGCCCACGCTGTCGGCGTGCTGCACCGCCAGGATCACCGACACGATCGCACCGGGCCCGGCGAGCAGCGGCATGCCCAGCGGTACGAGTGCCACATTGACGTCCTTGGTCTGCGTCGGCTCGTCGGTCTTGCCGGTCAGCAGATCGAGTGCGATCAGCAGCAGGAGCAGTCCGCCCGCGATCATCAGGGCGGGTACGGAGACATGCAGGTAGTCGAGGATCTGCTGGCCGAGCAGACCGAAGACGGCGATCACGCCGAAGGCGACCGCGACCGCCTGGAGCGCCATCCTGCGCTGCATCTTGGCGGGGCGGCCCGCGGTGAGCGCGAGGAAGATCGGGGTGATCCCGGGGGGATCCATAATCACAAAAAGCGTGAGAAAAAGGGATCCGAAGACAGCGACGTCGAACACAGTGAGCCTTGCGAGAAGAGAGAAACGGCCTGAAGGAGCGCACCCCGAAGCGATGACGGCGGCCGGACGGCCGGGTGCGCGGAAGTGGAACGCGAAAGGTGGGACGGACGGCGGTACGCCTACGGGGTCGGTGCTCCGGCCCCGGCGCGTGCGTCGTTACGCGGGGCGGGGCCCGCCGGCTCCCGGCACCGGGAAGGCTCCCGTGGCGCGCCGGGTGATCTCGCCGTAGATCTCGGGGTCGGTGGTGTACGCGCCGAGTCCGACGGTCTTGCGGCTGCCGTGGTAGTCGCTGGACCCGGTCGTCAGCAGCCCCAGGTCGCGGGCGAGCCCGCGCAGCCTGGCCCTGGTCGGCTCGTCGTGGTCCATGTGGTCGACCTCGATGCCGTCGAGGCCCGCGGCGGCGAGCCGCGCTATCGACGACTCGGGCACCACCTCGCCGCGCTTGACGGCGGCCGGGTGGGCGAAGACGGTGACGCCTCCGGCGGCCTTGACCAGCCGGATCGCGTCGAAGGGGTCGAGTTCGTGCTTCTCGGCGTAGGCGCGTCCGCCGTTCGCGAGCCATTCGGGCGTGAAGGCGTCGGAGACGGTCTCGACGACGCCGAGCTCGACGAGCGCGGTGGCGATGTGCGGCCGGCCGACCGATCCGTCCCCGGCGATCCGGGCGACCCGCTCCCACTCGACGGGCACGCCGAGCTCCTGGAGCTTGCGCACCATGGTCCGGGCGCGGGGCACCCGGTCGTCCCGTACGAGTTCGCGTTCGCGGGCCAGCTCGGGCTCGTCGGGGTCGAAGAGATACCCGAGCATGTGCAGGCTCACGCCGTCGATCCGGCAGGAGAGTTCGGCGCCGGTGACGAGGGTGAGCCCCTCGGGCAGGGCGGCGATCGCCGCGGCGTGGCCGCGCACGGTGTCGTGGTCGGTGAGCGCGATGACGTCCAGGCCCGCGGCGGCGGCGTTCCGCACCAGCTCGGCGGGGGTGTCCGTGCCGTCCGAGGCGGTGGAGTGGGTGTGCAGGTCGATGCGCACGACGCATACTCCAGTGCTCGGGGCCGGACAAGGGGACGTCCAAGGATAACCGGCGTTCCAGCGACGCCCGGCCGGGCGCGGAGGGCCCGGGCCCTATCCCAGCAGGCGCGGGGTGAGCGCCCCGCACGGTACGAGGTCCATCTCTCCCCCGGCCTCGCGCAGATCGGCGAGCACCAGCTCGTCGTACATCAGGAGCCCCGACTGCTCGGGCCAGACGATCGCCCAGAGCCAGAGACCGCGCGCCTCGCCCGCGAAGACCGCCCGGTCCGCGGGAACCCCCTTGACGTTCCACAGCGGGGTGGGGCGGCCGGCGGCGATCATCTTGACGTCCGGCGGGCCGTCGACGTCCAGGTAGGGGCCGGGGTCCGGGCCGTCGATCCCGGCGTAGCGCGCGCCGAGTCCGACGCCGAGCTCCTCGGTGACGAGCAGCAGGTCGCCGATGCCGCCGACGGGACCTGGGCCGGAGCAGGCGACGACGGTGGCCCGGCCACCACTGCGGTCGTCACCCGCGCTCGCCACCCCGGTGAACAGCCAGCCCACCGGCAGCGGCCAGGGCATCCACACCGGGACCTCGGCCCGGCGCACCACCACCCCCAGCGCTTCGACACTGGGCGGGACGACCGGCTGCAGCGGCTGCACGCTGCCGTGCACGGCGCACTGCCAGGTGTCGGCGAACAGACCGGGCGCTCTGACCCGGCCTCCGCACTTCGGGCAACTGGGTTCGCCCCTCATAGCGACCAACGGTCCTCCAGGACCGTCGCCGCGTCAAGGAAGATCACCCGTCCGCAGCGCGGCTCCACCTGCAGAATTAGATGTAACTTGCATTCATTAGCTTCTCTAACTTATTCTGTGTATATCGCAACCATCTAGCGGAGAGCGAGAAGACCATGCAGGGAGAGGATCCGTTCGACCAGGGCGCGGGCAGTATCCTGCGCCAGCCGAAGGCCGTCTGGGCCACGGCGGGCGCCTCTGTTGTCGCGTTCATGGGAATCGGCCTGGTGGACCCGATTCTGCCGTCCATCGCCAAGGGCCTGGAGGCGACGCCGAGCCAGGTGTCCCTGCTCTTCACCTCGTACTTCCTGATCACGGCCGTGGCGATGCTCGTCACCGGCTTCGTGTCCAGCCGGATCGGCGGCCGCAAGACGCTGCTGGCCGGCCTCGCGCTCGTCGTCGTCTTCGCCGCGCTCTCCGGCACCTCGTCGTCCGTCGGCGAACTCGTCGGCTTCCGGGCCGGCTGGGGGCTCGGCAACGCGCTCTTCGTGTCGACCGCGCTGGCCGTGATCGTCGGTGCGGCGGCCGGCGGCAGCTCGGCGGCGATCCTGCTCTACGAGTCGGCGCTCGGCCTCGGCATGGCCTGCGGCCCGCTGGTCGGCGCCCTGCTCGGTGACGCCAGCTGGCGCTACCCGTTCTTCGGCACGGCCGCGCTGATGGCCATCGGCTTCATCTGCATCACCGCGTTCCTGAAGGAACAGCCCAGGCCCGCCGGGAAGACCTCGCTGCTCGACCCGATCAAGGCGCTCGGCCACGGCGGTCTGGCCTCGGTGGCGACCTCGGCGTTCTTCTACAACTACTCGTTCTTCACGATCCTGGCGTTCACACCGTTCGTGCTGAACATGACGCCGTACAAGTCGGGCGCGGTGTTCTTCGCCTGGGGTCTGCTGCTCGCGGTCTTCTCGGTGCTGGTCGCCCCGCGGCTGCAGGAGCGGTTCGGTTCACTGAAGGTGCTCGGCGCCTCGCTGGTGCTGCTCGCCGCCGACCTCCTGGTGCTGGGATACGGCAACCACACCACCGCCATCGTCTGCACGGTCGTCTCCGGCGCCTTCATCGGCATGAACAACACCGTCTACACGGAGCTGGCGCTCGGCGTCTCGGACGCGCCGCGTCCGGTGGCGAGCGCGGGCTACAACTTCGTCCGCTGGTTCGCCGCGGCCGCCGCCCCGTACCTCGCCCCGAAGATCGAGGAGTGGAGCAACATCCACATCCCGTTCGTGGTCGCCGCGGTCACGGCCGTGGTCGGTGCGGTCGTCGTCTGGATCCGGCGTTCGGCGCTGACCCACGAGGCGGAGGAGCTGAGCCCGAAGCACGCGACCGAGGACAGCGTCACGGTCTTCGCCGACTGACCTCTCCGCCCGCCCCCGCACCGCCCCGCCCGCAGCTCCCCCTCCTGGCCGCGCGGCGGGGCTTCCGCATGCCCGGCCGGCGTACGCCTCAGTCCAGGGGTACCGAGCCACGCAGCGGATCGCGCAGGTCCGTACCGTTCGAGAGCCACCGCTCCTGGAGCTCCTGCGCGCCCCGGACCCGCTTCCACGCGGCCTCGTTGTGCGTCATCGGCAGCAGCGGCAGGAACCGCACCGGATCCATCGGCTCGTCCAGCTCCAGGTCCTCCACCAGACCCCCCGGCTCCGCGACCAGTACGGAGCTGAACGGCGCCCCGGGCCACAGCGGTTCGCCGACGTCCAGCGATCCACCCGGCGCCACGATCACCCCCTCGACCTGCGGGGAGGCGGCGAGCACGGCGAGCGGGCGCAGCACCTTGTCGGTGTCGGTGAGTCCGGCGCGCACGGAGAGGACCAGTTCGGCGCGCGGGCCCTTCACCGGGTCCACCAGGGCCGCGGTCGGGTCGGCCATCGGCTGGGCCGACATGCCGAGCGTGGCGTAGCGCACCACGTCGCCGTCGACGAAGCGCAGCACCTCGATCCGGTCCGTACCGAGAAACGTCACTGCCGCGCGCGCGTCCGGTTCACCGAGGGCCGTCAGCAGCCGGGCCTCGACCAGAGCAAGAATTTCTCCCATCCCGCGAGCATAGGTCGCGTATGGAACGGGCAAAGTAAGGGATTGGCCGTCAGTCGGCTGATAGTCTTGGCCGCTGGTCGGGGCAGCACGCAGAAGTGTCGCTCTCAGCCCCGACGACACGTCATCCCCCAAGGGGGACCGGCTGGAGGAGGTGGGGCTGCAATGGATCGAAGTCGATCGTGCAGTACCAACCGCTCTTCCGCACTCCACCTTTCCTGGTGATCTGAAGCCTCCCGGTCGAGGCCCATGGCTTTGCGCATGACGGAAGAGCACTCCTTTTTTGCCTGTCTGTAGCGAACGCCGTCATCGCGCCGCCGCGGTGCCGCCCGCTTTGCGGACGTGAGCACACGTCCCCATTCCGGGCTGTTCCACGTGCCCGACGACGGCCCTCCGTGAAGGAGCCAGCCATGTCGATGATCCGTGACCTGCGCGCCGCCGTGCGCCCGTCCCTGCGCAAGAGCAACGCCCTGCACAACAGTTACGACACCACCCGTGACCCCTCCGCCTCCAGCGCGGTCGTCGACTGCGCGGTCTACCGCGACGGACGGCGCCTGGAGAGCGGCACCTGCCGCACGCCGCACGAGGCGATGCTCCAGGTGCGAGAGGAGGGCGGCTTCGCCTGGATCGGCCTGCACGAGCCGACCGAGGAGGAATTCGCCGGTATCGCCCGGGAGTTCGGGCTGCACCCGCTGGCCGTCGAGGACGCCGTCCACGCCCACCAGCGGCCGAAGCTGGAGCGGTACGACGACACGCTGTTCACCGTCTTCAAGACCATCCACTACGTCGAGCACGCCGAGCTCACCGCCTCCAGCGAGGTGGTCGAGACCGGCGAGGTGATGTGCTTCACCGGCCGGGACTTCGTCATCACCGTGCGGCACGGCGGCCATGGCTCGCTGCGCGCGCTGCGGCACCGACTGCAGGACGACCCCGAGCTGCTCGCCAAGGGGCCGTCCGCGGTCCTGCACTCCATCGCCGACCATGTCGTCGACGGCTACATCGCGGTGGCCGGCGCCGTCCAGGACGACATCGACGAGGTGGAGATCGAGGTCTTCTCCACCCCGGCGAAGGGCAGCTCGCGCGGTTCGGAAGCGGGCCGGATCTACCAACTGAAGCGCGAGGTACTGGAGTTCAAGCGGGCAGTGTCTCCGCTGCTGCGGCCGATGCAGCTGCTGAGCGAGCGGCCCATGCGGCTGATCGACCCGGACATCCAGAAGTACTTCCGTGACGTCGCCGACCACCTGGCACGGGTGCACGAGGAGGTCGTCGGCTTCGACGAACTGCTGAACTCGATCCTCCAGGCCAACCTGGCGCAGGCGACCGTCGCGCAGAACGAGGACATGCGCAAGATCACCTCCTGGGCGGCCATCGTCGCCGTGCCGACGATGATCTGCGGTGTCTACGGCATGAACTTCAAGCACATGCCCGAGCTGGGCTGGCGGTACGGCTATCCGATGGTGCTGGGCGTCATCGGGGTGGTCTGCTTCTCCATCCACCGCACCCTCAAGCGCAACGGCTGGCTCTGAACACCGTCCCCCGGCGGTCCAATAGAGTTCGTGGCATGACTGCTGCTGCCGCTGACGTGCCGCTGGGCCGGGCTCTCGTCGAGGAGGCCACCAAGAAGTCCGGCCTCATCTGGGTGCGGGGCACCGGGCCCGCGCGGGCGCTGTGGCACGTATGGCACGAGGGCGCGGCGCATCTGGTCGGGGACGGCCCCGGTGAGCAGCCGCTGCCGGCCGGGCTCACCGACGGGTCCGCCGCCGAGGTGACCGTGCGCAGCAAGGACAAGGGCGGCCGGCTGGTCGCCTGGACGGCCACCGTGACGGAACTCGCGCCGCACTCCGAGGAGTGGGAGGCCGCGGTCGCCGAGCTCAAGGGCAAGCGGCTGAACGCGCCGGACGCCGAGCGGATGACGGAGCGGTGGGCGCGCGAGTGCCGGGTGCTGCGGCTGACGCCCGGCGATTTCCGTACGGAGCTGCCCGACGGCTCCCTGGCCGCGGCGCCGCTGCCGACGTCCGCGACCACCCGGCGGCCGGTGCCGGCGGGGCTGCCGCGACTGCTGAAGCAGGGGCGCAAGGGCTGATCGGGCGGGGTCCGCGCCACCCCGGTCCGCCGGGCGGCGCGGACCGCGTTCAGGACGAGGTCTTGGGCAGCTGCTTCCCGTAGTCGACCGTGTCCCCCTGCGCCGGGGCCTCCAGAGCGAAGTCCTTGCCCCAGTCGGACAGGGTGACGGTCCCCCCGCCACCGCCGCGCGCGAAGCGCAGCGGGTACGCCTTGCCCTCCAGCGAGACATCGAGCGTGCCTCCCTCGCCCTTGCCGCCCATGATCTGGACGGTCCGGGTCGCGCCGACCTTCTGCCGGTCCCCCTTGTTGAGGGTGCCGTGCAGCGTGAGCATCCCGTCGAGCAGGGTCTTCTTGTCCGTGAAGCCGCGCAGCTGCTTGTACGTGGGGTCGTCCTGGGGCACCTTCACGTACTTGTTCTGGAGTTTGTCCGCGGCCGCGCCGCCCGCCCCGCTGTCGGCGCCGGGCTTCTCCTCGTGGCTCCAGAACCCGGAGTCCGCCTTCAGATAGAGCTCGTCACCGATCCGCAGCAGCTCGAAGGTGCTGTCCTTCGAGGCGACGGAGCCGGTGCCGCCCTTCTCCTTGAGCTGCATGTCGAGCTTGTACGTGCCGCCCTTGCTGACCAGCGTCCCGTCGAGGCGCACGGCGTCGGCGGAGTCCGCCGCGCTCTGTGCCTTCTTCTCGATCTCCGTGGCGTCCAGCTTGCCGACGCCGTTGGTGCCCTGGTCCGGATCCTCGCCGCCGCACGCCGTGAGGGCTGTGGCCAGCCCCGCACAGAGCAGGACGGCGAGAGCGGTCCGGCGTCGGGCCCGGACGGGCGGAACGGAAGAGGTCACGGGCGCACTGCCTCTCATCTGCATCGCGGGGTGGCAGACGGCAGCGTACCTGTGCCGTACATGCCTTCCGGCAGGGAGCCGTACGGACGGGTCCGCCGGGGCAACCCGGAGCGGTACGGGCTAGCCTGATCCCGTCATAACGGTTGATTGACTGCCAAATGGACCAGGCAGCGAAGTCGTACACGGAAGAAGGAGGCGCACGATGGCGGCAGGCGTCCCCCGGGTGTTCGTCTCGCACCTCGCCGGTGTCCCGGTCTTCGACCCCAACGGCGACCAGGTGGGCCGTGTCCGCGATCTGGTCGCGATGCTCCGGGTCGGCGGCAGGCCGCCCCGGCTGCTCGGACTCGTCGTCGAGGTGGTCAGCCGCCGCCGGATCTTCCTCCCGATGACCCGGGTCACCGGCATCGAGTCCGGCCAGGTCATCACCACCGGCGTGGTCAACATGCGGCGCTTCGAACAGCGGCCCACCGAACGCCTGGTGCTCGGCGAATTCCTCGACCGGCGGGTCCGCCTCGTGGAGACCGGCGAGGAGGTCACCGTCCTCGACGTCTCCATCCAGCAGCTCCCGGCCCGCCGCGACTGGGAGATCGACAAGTACTTCGTACGCAAGGGCAAGGGCGGGGCGCTGCGCCGCAAGGGCGAGACCTTGACGGTCGAGTGGTCGGCGGTCAGCGGGTTCTCGCTGGAGGAGGTCGGGCAGGGCGCCGAGACCCTGGTCGCCACGTTCGAGCGGCTGCGCCCGACGGACGTGGCCAACGCGCTGCACCATCTGTCGCCGAAACGGCGGGCCGAGGTCGCCGCCGCGCTCGACGACGACCGGCTCGCCGACGTCCTGGAGGAGCTGCCCGAGGACGACCAGGTGGAGATCATCGGCAAGCTCCAGGAGGAACGTGCCGCCGACGTCCTGGAGGCGATGGACCCGGACGACGCGGCCGACCTGCTGTCCGAGCTGCCCGAGGAGGACAAGGAGCGGCTGCTGACGCTGATGCGGCCGGACGAGGCGGCCGATGTGCGGCGCCTCATGTCGTACGAGGAGCGGACCGCGGGCGGGCTGATGACCACCGAGCCGATCATCCTGCGGCCGGACGCGACGGTCGCCGACGCGCTCGCCCGGGTCCGGCAGGCGGACCTGTCCCCGGCGCTCGCCGCCCAGGTGTACGTGTGCCGGTCGCCCGACGAGACGCCGACCGGCAAGTACCTGGGCACCGTGCACTTCCAGCGGCTGCTGCGGGATCCGCCGTACGCCCTGGTCAGCTCGATCGTCGACAGCGATCTCGTCCCCCTCACGCCGCAGACTCCGCTGCCGGCCGTGACGAGCTATCTGGCCGCGTACAACCTGGTCTCGGCACCCGTCGTGGACGAGAGCGGGTCGCTGCTCGGCGCGGTGACGGTCGACGACGTGCTCGACCACCTGCTGCCCGAGGACTGGCGGGAGACGGACTTCCACAGCGCGGAGGTGGTGGCCGATGGCCGCTGAGGACCGCTCGAAGGCGGCGACGGGTGCCTCCGGCATCGTGCGCCCGCCCCGTTACCGGCTGGACCAGCCGAAGGCCCCGCGGCGGCGGCTGCTGCCCGAGTACGACCCCGAGACGTTCGGCCGGTTCTCCGAGCGGATCGCCCGCTTCCTGGGCACCTGGCGCTTCATCTCCTGGATGACGCTGGTCATCATCGTCTGGGTGCTGTGGAACATCTTCGCGCCGATGGCATGGCGGTACGACCAGTACCCGTTCATCTTCCTGACGCTGATGCTGTCGCTCCAGGCCTCGTACGCTGCCCCGCTGATCCTGCTCGCCCAGAACCGGCAGGCCGACCGCGACCGGGTCACCTACGAGCAGGACCGCAAGCAGAACGAGCGCTCCATCGCGGACACCGAGTACCTCACGCGGGAGATCGCGTCGCTGCGGATGGGTCTCGGCGAGGTCGCCACCCGCGACTGGATCCGCTCCGAACTGGAGGACCTCGTGAAGGACCTGGGCGACCGGCGGACCCCGCTGCCGGCCGAGAGCGACGAAGACCGCTGACGGGGGCTACTCGCGCGTAGCAGCGGGCGCCGTAAGCCCTCCCGTCGCCCACCACCACCCTCAAGGAGCGCTGCGCGCACCCGTACTATCGAGGTATGGCTACGGAAGACGCGGTGCTTGAGGCACTGGCGACAGTGAACGACCCGGAGATCCACCGCCCGATCACCGAACTCGGCATGGTGAAATCGGTCGAGATCGGTGCTGACGGTGCGGTCGCTGTCACGGTCTATCTCACGGTCTCAGGCTGCCCGATGCGCGAGACGATCACCAAGAACGTGACGGAGGCGGTCGCCCGCGTCGAGGGCGTCTCGCGGGTCGACGTCACGCTCGACGTGATGAGCGACGAACAGCGCAAGGAGCTCGCGTCCTCGCTGCGCGGCGGCACGGCGGAGCGCGAGGTGCCGTTCGCCAAGCCCGGCTCGCTGACCCGGGTCTACGCGGTCGCGTCCGGCAAGGGCGGCGTCGGCAAGTCGTCGGTGACGGTGAACATCGCGGCGGCGATGGCGGCCGACGGCCTCAAGGTCGGTGTCGTGGACGCGGACATCTACGGGCACAGCGTGCCGCGGATGCTCGGCGCGGACGGCAAGCCGACCCAGGTCGAGAACATGATCATGCCGCCGTCGGCGCACGGCGTGAAGGTCATCTCCATCGGCATGTTCACCCCGGGCAACGCCCCGGTGGTGTGGCGCGGACCGATGCTCCACCGCGCGCTCCAGCAGTTCCTCGCCGATGTGTACTGGGGCGACCTCGACGTCCTCCTGCTCGACCTGCCGCCGGGCACCGGTGACATCGCGATCTCGGTGGCGCAGCTCGTGCCGAACGCCGAGATCCTGGTCGTCACGACCCCGCAGCAGGCGGCGGCCGAGGTCGCCGAGCGGGCCGGTTCGATCGCCGTGCAGACCCACCAGAAGATCGTCGGTGTCGTCGAGAACATGTCGGGCATGCCGTGCCCGCACTGCGACGAGATGGTCGATGTGTTCGGTACCGGCGGTGGCGCGAGGGTCGCCGAGGGGCTGACGAAGACGGTCGGCGCCGAGGTGCCGGTGCTCGGCTCCATCCCGATCGACGTACGGCTGCGCGAGGGCGGCGACGAGGGCAAGCCGGTCGTCCTGTCCGACCCCGACTCTCCGGCCGGCAAGGCGCTGCGCACCATCGCGGACAAGCTGGGCGGGCGTCAGCGCGGCCTGTCGGGCATGTCGCTGGGCATCACCCCGCGCAACAAGTTCTGAAACGACGGGCGGTGACCGGCCGGGGCCGGTCACCGCTGAGTACTGCGCGTGTGCCGTGAAACGCGTACGTCGTGACTACGCGTACGTCGTGATGTCGCCGATCACCGAGAACCCCAGCCCGTACGCGCTCATCCCCCGCCCGTACGCCCCGATGTGCGCCCCGTTGTGTGCCGATCCCGCCAGTACCCAGCCGAATTCGGACTCGCGGTAATGGAACGGCACGGGGACGCCGTCCACCGGCAGTGACAACACCGACCATGCGGGGCCGTCCAGGTCGTCGGCGAGTTCGAACGCCGTCTCCGTCTGCTGGTCCAGCCAGTCGTCGCGCAGCGCGTGGTCCATCTGCTGCGGCCAGGTGCAGGCGAGCAGACCGGAGCCGGCCAGCCAGGCCGCAGAGGACACCGTGGTCGCGTCCAGCAACCCCGTGCCGTCACCGCTGTGCCGCACCGGGCTGCTGGCCATCGACACGACGACGGCGAACCGTTGCTTCTCGGCGCCCGCGTCGGCTCGGACCGACGGTTCGTCGCCGTGACCGATGGAACCGTGCTGCACCGTGCCGTCCGCCGCGGTGCCCACCTGCATCAGCCGGCGCGGCCCGGTGAAGGCCTCGTCCAGTCCGTACCAGGGAAACGTGGCCGCCAGATAGCTGTCGACAATCCGCCGGGCCGCCGGCACCCCCTCTGCCGTGCCTGCGCTCGGCGCATCTTCCGCGCCCACCCGACGTGTCGTCTCCATCTGCCCGGCCGCCTCCTCGATCCGTTGGGTCCGGAGCGGCCCACCCCCCAACGGGCGTACTCACAACCGGACAGATGGAGAATAGCCATACCGTCCGGACGAGCCGGGATTGGTGGGGGGTCAGGTGGCGTCGGCGTCGAACGGCGGCCGGTCGTCCTTGGCGGGCCGGTCACGCTTCTTGAGCAGGTCCGGAGCACCGGCGGAGCCGTTGGCGGCGGTGATCGCCGAGGCGCCCGACACGCCGCTCCGGGAGTCCGCGGACTCCATCTCCTTGCTCTCCCGGCCGTTCACCGCGTCGGTGACCTCGGTCAGGTCCTTGCGGAGGTCGAAGCTCTCGCGGATCTCCTTCAGTCCCAGGTCGTCACTGCCGTCCATGAGCTGCTTGCGGACGAACGTCTTGGGGTTGAGGTCCTCGAACTCGAAGTCCTTGAACTCCGGACCGAGCTCCGTACGGATGTCCTCCTTGGCACTCTCCGAGAACTCACGGATCTTACGGATGAAGCGCGAGGCGTCCTGGATAACCTTCGGCAGCTTGTCCGGGCCGAAGACCAGCACGCCCAGAATCGCGAGCGTCACCAGCTCGAGTGCGCCTATGTCATTGAACACCCTGTTGCTCCTCGTGTTCTCCGAGACCGTGTCGGTCGAGGTCCGGACCCGGCCCACGGTACCCGTCGAAACTGTCCGCGCGGTAGCGTCCCGGGGCTGTCACGTGCCGCTTGCCGAGCCGAGCGTCAAAGAGATGGACAGGTCTTTACCACCGCGGGTCAGCGTGAGGTCCAGACGGTCACCCGGACGGTGCGCGCGGATCTTCACGATCAGCTCCTCGCCGCTGTGCACCCGCCGTCCGTCGACCTCGGTGATGACGTCCCCGGGCCTGATCCCGGCCTTGGCGCCGGGCCCGCCCGGCGTCACCGCGGGCTTGCCGGCCGCGCCCTTCGCCCCGACCCTGGCGCCGTCCCCGGCGTACTTCATGTCCAGCGTGACGCCGATCACCGGGTGGGTGGCCTTCCCAGTGTTGATCAGCTCCTCGGCGACCCGCTTGCCCTGGTTGATCGGGATGGCGAAGCCGAGGCCGATGGAACCCGCCTGTCCGCCCTCCTCGGCCGAGCCGCTGTCGGCGGCGCGGATGGCGCTGTTGATGCCTATGACCTGGGCGTCGGCGTCGACGAGCGGACCGCCGGAGTTGCCCGGGTTGATCGGCGCGTCGGTCTGGAGCGCGTCGACGTAGCTGATGTCGCTGCCGTCGCCCTTCTCGCCGCCCGCGGTGATCGGCCGGTCCTTGGCGCTGATGATGCCGGAGGTCACGGTGTTGGACAGGTCGAAGGGGGCGCCGATGGCCACCACGGGGTCGCCGACCTGCACATTGTCGGAGTTGCCCAGCGGCAGCGGCTTGAGGCCGGAGACGCCGGTGACCTTGACCACGGCCAGGTCGTAACCGCTGTCCTTGCCGACGACCTCGCCGCGCGCGGTCTCACCGCCGCTGAACGTGACGGTGATCTCGCCGGCCTGACCGGCCGGGGCGACGACATGGTTGTTGGTGAGGATGTGGCCGGAGTCGTCGAGGACGAAGCCGGTACCGGTGCCGGACTCGGTGGAGCCGCTGACGTGCAGGGTGACCACGCTGGGCAGGGCGCTGGCGGCGATGCCGGCGACGCTGTCGGGGGCGCGGCCGCCGCTGCTGCGGCCGGCCTGCGGGAGCTCGACCTGGGTGAGGCCGCCGTTGCGCTCGATGTAGGCCCCGATGCCGCCGCCGATGCCGCCGGCCACCAGCGCGAGCAGTACCGCGCCGACCAGGAGCGAGCCGCGCCGGTCCTTCTTGCGGCCGGTGTCGGCTCCGAGCGGCGGGCCCGGGTTGGTGAGCGGCTGCCTGGGCGCGCCCCAGGGGTCGTACTGGAGCCACTGCGTCGACGCCCCCTGCGGCTGGGGCTGCTGAGGCGTGGGCGGCGGGGGCGTGAAGCCGGTGGCGGGCGAGGCGGGAGCGGGCGGTGCGGGGGCCGGCGGTGCGGTGATCCCCGCGCCGTTCGTCCCCGCGTACTGCGGGGGTACGGCGGTGCCGTGCGCCGGGGTCGGGACCGGCCGCTGTACCGGTGGTGCGGGCGCCCAGGGGCCGGGTCCGCCGTAGGGCGGGGTGCTGTACTGGTCGGGCTCGTGCAGCGGCGTCACGGGCTGCGCGGCCGGTACGGCGGCCACCGGTCCGGGTGACGTGGACGGGGCCGGTGCGTCGGCCGGGTGCGTCGCCGACGCCGTCGTGCGGCTCTCGGCCGTCGCGTCCGTCGCCGTGGCTGCCGGTTCGGGCGCCGCTTCGGCCGCGGGCGTCGTGTCCTCGACGGGTGACGGCTCGTCCGGCGCTGTGCGGGTGGTGCGTCCCGGCGTGGGCCGGCTCCACCACTTCGCCTTCGGCCCGGTGGACTTCCCGTCTTCCATGCTCTCCCCGCAACTGCCGCAACTGGCCTCTGCACGCCCCGACCGGGGCGTCCCTCCCGGAACTGCTCCCGGAATTCAACCAGGTTTGCGAATGCTTTCGCAGGCCCCGGTCAGCGCCGGGAGGAAAGCGGCAGACCGCGGTCGGCGGGGACGGGGAGGGCGGAGGCCGAGGACTGCGCCCAGGGCGTTGGTGACGACTGCGTCCCGGACGGGGTCGCGGAGGGCGTCGGGGACTGTGCGGCAAGTCGCCCGAATACCTGGGCGAAGAGCGGGGTGGTGCCGGTCGGACGTATCAACGGTGGCGCGGACACATTGGTCAGGACGTGCGTGCCGAAGGGGTTTCCCGCGAGGCTCGCGGTGGAGAGCACCACGGGAGTGGCGGAGGGCGCCGCCGGGGCGACGCTCGACGCGGCCGACTGGGCGGCGATCGAGCGGTCGACCGTCCCCCTCGCCGCGAGCGTGCCGTGGCTGCCGCCACCGCGGCGGCCGGCCGGGCTGCCGCTCTCGCCGCGTGAAGGGACATCGAGCGGGGTCACCGTGTTTCCGGTGCCGGTGCCTGTGGCCCGGGCCGCGGAGCTGGGACCCGCACCCGTCGGCAGGGCACCTCCGAGGGCGATGGCCGCCAGCGAGACGGCGCTCGCCGCCGCGAAGGCGAATCTCCGGCCGCGCCAGGGCGACCGCTCGCCCTCACGGCCCACCTCGTGGATCCGGAAGCCGGAACGGGAGGGCCCGCCCGGCAGCACGGCGGTCGAGCCGTGCGGGGTCGGGAGGAAGCCGAAGCCGCCGAGCGGCCGGCTCCCTGGAGAGTCCGGGCGGCTGCCGGACGACTGGATCACGGGGAAGAGCCCGTCGGCGAAGCGCCCGGAGCCGCCGAATGGTCTGTCCTGGCTGTCGTCGTCACCCCCCGGCCCCCCGGGAAGGCCCTGCAGCCGGGCGAGGAATCCCTCGGACGGCGACGGCGGGGCGGACTGGGCGAAGACGCTCTTCAGGCGCCGCTGCGCCGCAGCCTCGGCCTTGCACTTGGCGCAGGTCGCGAGGTGGGCGAGTACGCGCTCGCGGGCGTCGTGTTTCAACTCGCCATCGACAAGCGCGGCGAGACGGTCCCCCAGGTGTTGTTCCGCAGGGGTCGGACGTGTGCCACTCACGCCGTTCCGCCCTCCCCTGCCAGGATCGCGCCCGCCAGCGAGCGCTGCTCGGCACGGGCCTCGGGCGAACGGTGCTGCAACGCCTTGCGCAGATGCGAGCGACCGCGGTGGATACGGCTGCGCACGGTGCCGAGCTTCACTCCCAGCGTCGCGGCGATCTCCTCGTACGAAAGACCCTCGATGTCGCAGAGCACGACGGCGGCACGGAATTCGGGCGCGAGGGTGTCCAGCGCCTGCTGGACATCCGCGTCGAAGTGGGTGTCGTTGAAGACCTGCTGCGGGGACGGCTCACGGCTCGGCAGCCGCTCGGCGGCGTCGTCGCCGAGGGAGTCGAAGCGGATCCGCTGCTTACGACGGACCATGTCCAGGAACAGGTTGGTCGTGATGCGGTGCAGCCAGCCCTCGAAGGTGCCCGGCGTGTAGGTCGACAGCGACCGGAACACGCGGACGAAGACCTCCTGGGTGAGATCTTCGGCATCGTGCTGGTTACCCGTCAGCCGGTAGGCGAGGCGGTAGACCCGGCCGCTGTGCGTGCTGACGATCTCTTCCCATGAGGGCGGCGTCCACGCCTGGGAGTCCGCATCTGAGGCGAAGGTCGCGGTCGGTGCGGAGTCGTTGGAAGAACGGTCAGCAATGTTGGTCACGGATTTCGGCTCACCCGCCGACCTGAGAAAGCGCCGCAGCGCTCCTCTCCGATCCACAGGCGCAGCCGCACCTCCCCTATCGGCTCTGGTGGTGTCCAGTGGAGCCCCTACCATAGCGACCTCGCCCGTTAGCTCCGGATAAGCCTTTTTCCTGTTGGGGCCGGGGATCGCCCCGGGAACCGCCGGCCCGTGGCTCCCGGGCCCGATCCGCGGGCCGATTCCACAGGCTTTCCCCTGTCCCTCCATAACGCCCGGTCCCATCTGCGGGTTCCCGGGTGCAGCGGATACAGTCACCGTTGCGCCAACTACGGGGACAGGAGAGGGTCATTACCGCCAACCGGCAGACGAGCTGGGCGTTCGCCGACGCCTTTGTCGCCGAGGACGAAGCACTGCGCTGGGCCCGGGACCGGGCCCGGGAGGCGGGGCTCCGCTCGGTGTCGCCAGGTACCGGCGCCGCGCTGCGCTTGCTCGCTGCCACGACGGACGCCAAAGCGGTGGCCGAAATCGGCACCGGGACGGGCGTGTCCGGGCTCTATCTACTGCATGGAATGCGGCCCGACGGCGTGCTGACCACGGTCGACCCGGAGCCCGAGCGCCAGCAGTTCGCCCGCGAGGCCTTCCGGGCCGCGGGGTACGCCGCCAACCGGGCCCGCTTCATTCCCGGCCGCGCCCTCGACGTACTGCCGCGGCTCGCGGACGGCGGATACGACCTCGTGTTCTGCGACGGCGACCGGCTGGAGAGCCTGGACTGTCTCGCTGAATCGTTGCGCCTGCTGCGCCCCGGCGGCCTGGTCTGCTTCGAGGGCGTCTTCGCGGACGGCCGTACGGTCGACTCCGCGGCGCAGCCCGCGGAGGTGCTGCGGCTGCGGGAGCTGCTGCGCGCGGTCCGGGAGAGCCAGGAGCTGATGGCGACGCTGCTGCCGGTGGGCGACGGGCTGCTGTGCGCGGTGCGCCGGGGCTGACGCCCTCGGGAGCACCGGGGGAAACCACCGGACGAGCCGGTCATGACTGGCCGCGGACGGCCGTGAACGCATCACTGCCCCGGCACGGACCCGTGCCGGGGCAGTGATGAAGTGTGGGCGCCTCTGCTCAGCCGACGACCTTCTTGAGGGCATCGCCGAGTGCATCGGCCTCGTCCGGAGTCAGCTCCACGACAAGCCGACCGCCGCCTTCGAGCGGAACGCGCATGACGATGCCCCGCCCCTCCTTTGTCACCTCGAGCGGGCCGTCGCCCGTCCGCGGCTTCATGGCCGCCATGCTCGTTCCCCTTCCTGAAACCAGCTCATCGCAACCGGCGGCCCCATGACAGGCGCTGTGTCACCGGCATCGAACACATTGCTTCCCAGCCATTATCCCGCATCACAGACCCCGATGACCAACATCGGTCGGCATCGCTTGCGCAACGCGCTCTCTCAAAACCACCCAATTCGGCGATCGGCCTGCGATACTCCGCCGCCCGCACCCCTTCATCGGAGCGCAATTGTTAGACGCAGGTCACATATCGGCGGCCCCCGGAGTCGGCCATGCTTGCCTGGACAGGCATTGCCCGAGGTGCGAAGGGGACTACGAAATGGCCGACCACATGGCGGACAGCGTGCTCTACGAAGTGAGCGACGGACTCGCGACGGTCACGATCAACCGTCCCGACGCGATGAACGCCATGAACACCGCGGCCAAGGTGGCACTCCGGGACGCCCTGAGGTCCGCGGCGGCCGACACCGCCGTACGCGCCGTTCTGCTCACCGCGACCGGGCGGGCGTTCTGCGTCGGCCAGGACCTGAAGGAGCATGTGGCCAATCTCGAAAGGACCCGCGAGTCGGGCAGCGGCAACGCGCTGAGCACCGTGCAGGAGCACTACAACCCGATCGTGCGGGCCATCACCGAGATGCCCAAGCCGGTCGTCGCCGGGATCAACGGGGTCGCCGCCGGTGCCGGTTTCGGCTTCGCGCTCGCCTGCGACTACCGGGTGGCCGCCGACACCGCCTCGTTCAACACCTCCTTCGCCGGTGTGGCCCTCACCGCCGACTCGGGCGTCTCCTGGACGCTGCCGCGCCTGATCGGGCAGAGCCGCGCCGCGGACCTGCTGCTCTTCCCGCGCTCTATCTCCGCGCAGGACGCCCATGGGCTGGGCATCGTGAACACACTCGTACCCGCCGCCGACCTGGCCGCCGAGGCCGTCGCCGTGGCCCGCACCCTGGCGTCCGGCCCCACCGTGGCGTACTCCGCGCTCAAGGCGTCCTTGGCATACGGCGCCGGTCACACGCTGAGCGAGGCGCTGGAGAAGGAGGACGAGCTCCAGACCCGGGCCGGCGCGTCCGAGGACCACACGATCGCGGTGCAGGCGTTCCTGAACAAGGAGAAGCCGAAGTACCTCGGCCGGTAGCGCGGCGCCGGGCTACGCCCCGCTGCCGCGCGCCACGCAGTCGGCCAGGTGGTCGTCGACCAGGCCGCAGGCCTGCATCAGGGCGTAGGCCGTGGTGGGTCCGACGAAGCGCAGGCCGCGCTTCTTGAGGTCCTTGGCCAGCGCGGTGGATTCCGGTGTGAC
This sequence comes from Streptomyces sp. NPDC006510, assembly GCF_040611955.1. NCBI lineage: Bacteria > Bacillati > Actinomycetota > Actinomycetes > Kitasatosporales > Streptomycetaceae > Streptomyces > Streptomyces sp. NPDC006510. The sequence goes on from NZ_JBEXPH010000127.1 coordinate 19,413, forward strand.
CGCGGGGACGTCCCCGGTGGTGCGCGGGGCCGGGCGGCCGGCCGGGTCGGGGGCGTGGGACCAGATCAGCGCGTCCAGCTCGTCGGCGTCCCAGCCGGCCAGCACCCTGGCGTTGGCGAGGGTCGCCTCGATCTTCGCGCGGTTGCGGATGATGCCGGCGTCGGCGAGGAGGCGCTCCTTGTCGGCGTCGGTGAACTCGGCCACCGCGGGGATCTTGAACCCGGCGAAGGCGGAGCGGAAGCCCTCCCGGCGGCGCAGGATCGTCAGCCAGGAGAGGCCCGACTGGAAGGCCTCCAGGCATAGCCGTTCGAAGAGGGCGTCGTCGCCGTGGACGGGCCGGCCCCATTCGGTGTCGTGGTACGCGAGGTAGTCCTCGGTGGAGAGCCCCCACGGGCAGCGCAGTCCGCCGTCCGGGGCCGCTTCCGCGCCGCCGCTCATCGCCGGGGCTCCTCTCCGGGGTGCCCGTTCCGCCCCGGGGCCTCCCCGGGCGCCTCCCACGGCGCCTTCGGGCGGTCCTCGGGCTGCTCCGGCTGTTCCTGCGGCCCCTTGATGAGATCGGGGCCGCCGACCGCGGTCGCCTGCGCACCGGCCAGCGCCGATTCCAGCTCGGCGATCCGCGCGTCCCGCTCGGCGAGCTCGGCGCCGAGCCGGCCGAGCGCCTCGTCGACATCCGTCATCCGGTAGCCGCGCACCGCCACCGGCAGCCGCAGCGCGTCGACATCCGCGCGGCCGACCGGCCGCGTCGCGGGCAGCGGGTCGGTCAGCTGCTCGGGCGCCACGTCCTGCAGGACGGCGCTCCTCCCCCCACCGACCACCGCGAGGGTGACCGCGGCCACGACCACGACCATCGTCACCAGCAAGAACCAGAACACGCGCATCTCCCCGGAAGCGGAAACCTGTCCGGGTCCGATCGTGCCATGCGGCACCGACAGCGGGTGACTGCCGGACGAGGCACTAGGGTCGCAGGCGACTCACGGGGCGATCTACCAGAGGAGATACGCGGTATGCGAAGCGGTGCGCTCAGGCTGGGGCGGCGCGAATTCGGTGCGCACGAGCCGGTGATCATGGCGATCGTGAACCGTACCCCGGACTCCTTCTACGACCGGGGCGCGACCTTCCGGGACGAACCGGCGCTCGCCCGGGTCGAGCAGGCGATCGCGGACGGGGCGGCGATCGTCGACATCGGGGGTGTGAAGGCGGGGCCGGGCGAGGAGGTGACCGCCGAGGAGGAGGCGCGACGCACGGTCGGGTTCGTCGCGGAGGTGCGCCGCCGCCACCCGGACGTGGTGATCAGCGTCGACACCTGGCGCCACGACGTCGGCGAGGCGGTCTGCGAGGCCGGCGCGGATGTGCTGAACGACGCGTGGGGCGGCGTCGACCCGAAGCTCGCGGAGGTCGCCGCGCGGTACGGCGCCGGTCTGGTGTGCACGCACGCGGGCGGCGCCGAGCCGCGGACCCGGCCGCACCGGATCGCGTACGAGGACGTGATGGCGGACATCCTGCGGGTGACGGTGGGGCTGGCCGAGCGCGCGGTCGGGCTCGGGGTCCGGCCCGACGGGATCATGATCGATCCCGGTCATGACTTCGGGAAGAACACCCGGCACTCCCTGGAGGCGACCCGCCGGCTCGGCGAGATGACGGAGACCGGCTGGCCGGTGCTCGTCTCGCTGTCCAACAAGGACTTCGTCGGCGAGACGCTCGACCGGCCGGTGAAGGAGCGGGTGATCGGGACGCTGGCGACCACGGCCGTGTCGGCGTGGCTGGGGGCGCAGGTGTACCGGGTGCACGAGGTGGCGGAGACCCGGCAGGTACTGGACATGGTGGCGTCCATCGCGGGGCACCGGGAGCCGGCCGTGGCGCGGCGCGGCCTGGCGTGACCGGGGCGGGGGCGGACGGGGGCCGGGAAAGCCCCGCCCCGCACCCCGCGCACCGCTTCCCGAACCGGCCCTACCGCCCGACCTCCTTCGTCACGAGGTCGACCGCCTCGTCCACGTCGTCGGTGACGTGGAACAGCAGCAGGTCGTGCTCGGACGCCTTGCCCTGCGCCACCACCGTGTCCCGCAGCCAGTCCACGAGGCCGCTCCAGTACGCGGTGCCGAACAGCACGATCGGGAAGCGGGTGACCTTGCCGGTCTGGACGAGGGTGAGGGCCTCGAAGAGTTCGTCCAGGGTGCCGAGGCCGCCGGGCAGCACGACGAAGCCCTGTGCGTACTTCACGAACATCGTCTTGCGGACGAAGAAGTAGCGGAAGTTGACGCCGATGTCGACGTGCGGGTTGAGCCCCGACTCGAAGGGCAGCTCGATGCCGAGACCGACCGAGACGCCCTTCGCCTCCCGTGCCCCCTTGTTCGCCGCCTCCATCGCCCCCGGCCCGCCTCCGGTGATCACCGCGAAGCCGGCCTCGACCAGGGCCTTGCCGATCCGTACGCCCGCCTCGTAGTCGGGTCCGCCGGCCGGGGTGCGGGCCGAACCGAAGACGCTGATCGCGCTCGGCAGTTCGGCAAGTGCCCCGAATCCCTCGACGAACTCCGACTGGATGCGCATCACCCGCCAGGGGTCGGTGTGCACCCACTCGGAATCGCCCTCGGTGTCCAGCAACCGCTGATCGGTGGTGCCGGGCTGCACCTGTTCCCTGCGGCGCAGTACCGGTCCGAGCCGCTGCTCCTCAGGGACGTGTGCTCCCTCGGGGTTGCCCATGACCTGCTCCCTCCGACGACGATCGACGGCCATCCGCCGATGAACCATCCGTTGTCAGGTCAGGGTAGATCGACCGAGGTTACGGACAGGGGAATGCCGTGGGTCAGCTGGTGAGCCAGGAGCGGAGCCGCTCCTCGCAGTGGGTGATCCGCTCGACCGCCACGTGCTCGTCGCGCTTGTGGGCGAACAGCGGGTCGCCCGGTCCGTAGTTCACCGCGGGGACGCCGAGGGAGCCGAAGCGGGAGACGTCCGTCCAGCCGAACTTGGGTCGGGCGGTGCCGCCGACCGCCGCCATGAACGCCTTGGCCGCCGGGTGGGAGAGGCCGGGCATGGCCGCGCCCGAGTGGTCGTCGACGACGAATTCGGCGACGCCGCAGTCCGCGAAGACCTCGTGGACGTGGGCCAGGGCCTCCTCGGCGGTCCGGTCGGGTGCGTACCGGAAATTGACCACGACGGTGCAGGCGTCCGGGATGACGTTGTTGGCGACGCCCCCCTCGATCCGTACCGCGTTCAGACCCTCGTGGTATTCGAGGCCGTCGATGACCGGGCGGCGCGGTTCGTACGCGGCGAGCCGGGCCAGGATCGGGGCGGCGGCGTGGATGGCGTTGGACCCCATCCAGCCGCGCGCGGAGTGGGCCCGCTCGCCCTCCGTGCGGAGGAAGACCCGCAGGGTGCCCTGGCAACCGCCCTCGACCTCGGCGTCGGAGCCCTCCAGCAGGACCGCGAAGTCGCCCGCCAGCCAGTCGGGGTGGGCGTCGGCGATGTGGCCGAGGCCGTTGAGGTGCGCGGCGACCTCTTCGTTGTCGTAGAAGACGAAGGTCAGGTCGCGGTTGGGCTCGGGCAGGGTCGCGGCGATCCTCAGCTGGACGGCGACGCCCGACTTCATGTCGGAGGAGCCACAGCCCCACAGCACCCCGTTGTCGTCGAGCCGGGACGGCACGTTGTCGGCGATCGGCACGGTGTCGATGTGCCCGGCGAGCACCACCCGCTCGGCGCGGCCCAGGTTCGTCCTGGCCACGACGTTGTTGCCGTGCCGGTCGACGGTCAGGTGCGGGAGGGTGCGCAGGGCCGACTCGATCGCGTCCGCGAGGTCCTTCTCCTGACCGCTGACCGACGGGAAGTCGACGAGTCGGGCGGTGAGCGCCGGGCCGTCCAGGGTGAGGTCAAGTGTGGTTTCGGGCATGGGACCGACCCTAAGGGACAGGGCCCTCGGCCCCGGCCGGGCACTCCAGTACGGTGGGCCCGTGCCCCGGACCGTCTCCCCCGCCCGCCGACACACCGGCCGCAGCCGCCTCTTGCGTATCGCGGCCGCCCTTGTCGTGCTCGCCGCGCTCGGCGGCTATCTGACCGTTCAGTACATAACCGGCAGCAGAGTCATCGAAGGATGCACCGTCCGGTCCGCCGACGGTTCGGAGGGCAAGGGCCGTACGTACCGGATGAGCCCCGAGCAGGCCGTCAACGCCGCGACGATCTCCGCGGTCGGCACCTCGCGCGGGATGCCGGAGCGTGCCGTGACGATCGCGCTGGCGACCGCGTTGCAGGAGTCCGGGCTGCGCAACATCGAGCACGGCGACCGGGATTCGCTGGGGCTGTTCCAGCAGCGTCCGTCGCAGGGCTGGGGCACCGAGAAGCAGATCCTGGACCCGGTCTACTCCGCCGGGGAGTTCTACCGGCATCTGGCCGAGGTCCCCGGCTACTCGCGGCTGCCGCTGACGGTCGCGGCGCAGCGGGTCCAGCGCAGCGGTTTCCCGCAGGCGTACGCGAAGCACGAGCCGGACGCGGCCCTGCTGGCCGCCGCGCTGACCGGTCGTACGCCCGCCGCGCTGAACTGTGCGCCGCCGCGGGCGACGGCCGCGAGCGCCGACTCGGCGAAGGTGCGGGCGGAGCTGGTGCGCGCCTTCGGCAAGGACGTGCTGCCCGCGATGACGACGGCGCCGCAGGACGACGGGGCCGCGGCCGGTGCGGCGGCGACGAGCACGGTCTCGGTGCCGGTGCCCGCGACCCGGGCGTCCGGGGACGACGGCGCGGCCCGGCGCGGCTGGGAGCTCGCGCACTGGGCGGTCGCACAGTCCGAGGCGCTCCGCCTGGGCGAGGTCTCGTACGCGGGCCGGGTGTGGGAGGCCGGGTCGGGCTGGCGGACGGAGCGCAAGGAATCCGGCACCACCGACGTCCGGATCCAACTCACGCACTAGTTCACGCGATCACCCCGAGGTGTCGTCCGAAGCCTTCCGGAAACCCTCTCGCGCGACACCGCCCGCGACCATCCGCCGAAACCTCAATCCCCTTGCAATAAAAGGGAAGTGACGATCCGTCTGGCATCCGGGGAATGCTGCGTTTGCCCGGGTTCCTCCATTGCAGATCATGTGACGCATTGCCGACTCTTTACCTCGGCCCACCGCAACCTCCCCCACCCTCTCGACGGTTGTCATGGCGTCCGGTCAACGGACAGACCTTTTCTCACCCTGTCGAAGGAGCATCATGTCCCTCCCCCTGACCCGTCGGATCGCCCGTGCCGCGCTGCTGATCGCCGCGGGCGCTGCCCCCGTGGTCGGTGCGGCCGGAGCCGCGGGTGCCGCGGAGCTCCCGCAGACCCCGGAGCTCGGCGGTCTGACCACCGTCGACGGCGCCGGTCTCGGCAAGACGCTCGACAGCGCGTCCCAGCAGGGCACCGAGGCGGCGGGCGGCACCGGCGGCAAGATCGTCGGCACGACCCTCCCGGCCGCGGACAAGACCGTCGGCAAGGCCGGTGCCGAGGCCACCCCCACCGCGCAGAAGGCCGCGGGCGGCGCGGGCCGGCTCCTCGGCGAAGCCACCGGCGGCGCGACCCAGGGCGGCCTGCCCACCCAGGGGCTCCCCACCCAGGGCCTGCCGCTCGGCTGACCCATCCCGGCCACCGGCCGGCAGCACCACGCGCGCGGGGCCCCGGGGGGGGGCACCCGCGGGGCCGCGGGCGGGGGGGGTGCGGCCGGGAGGAGAGCCGGGAGGGCGCTGGCGCCACCCGGGCGGCCGCGGCC
>NZ_JBEXPH010000128.1:0-24930 GCF_040611955.1 Streptomyces sp. NPDC006510
GCCTGCGGCGGGCCTGGCGCGGGGTGACCGCCGCCGCGTTGCGGGCCGTCATCAGCGGCACCGGGTCGAAGGAGGCGAGCGGGTCGTGACGCAGCCGGCGGGCGTAGTCCGCCTCGGCGGCCAGCGCGTCGGCGAGGGCGTCCCGCTGGGCGCCCCATCTCCGTACCGGGAACAGGACGATCAGCGCCGCCTGCACCAGTCCGCCGAACAGGATCATCACGGCGTGCACGGCCGAGTTGGCGACGGAGGTGGGCAGGGTGACCGTGACCAGCATGATCGCCACGTTCGACGCCGCGATGATGCCGGCCGTCGGCCCCGCCGCCCAGGCCAGGCCGGCGACGAACGTCCAGAGCACCAGCAGGGCGAGGAACAGCAACAGCCGGGAGCCGGTGAGATAGCCGAGGAACGTCGACACGGCGAGGCTCGCCCCGGAGACCAGGGCGAGGACGGGCCGGGGGCGCCAGCTGCGCTGGAAGGTGGCGATGGCCGCCTGGAACGCGCCGAACGCGGAACTCGCGGCGACCACGGGTCCGAAGAACGCGAGGCTGACCCCGATGACGAGCGCGAGGCCGGCCGCACCACGGATCGCGATGAGCGGTTCGAGACGCCGCCGCTCGATCGACAGCCCCGAGCGGGCGGTCTCCTTCAGCGCCCGGAGCCAGCTCATGCCCAGAGCCTAACCGGAATTACCGATTGGCCCGAGTTGCCGGAATTCCGAGTTGTCGGGATGCGGGCGCGGTCATGGACTGCCCCCTGATCCCTCAGCGCTTCCCGCGGCCGCCGCGGAGTTCGGGGCCGTTCCCGCCCATCCGTGCCCGGTCCGCCGCGGCCGTGCCATGGGTCCATCCGTCCAGGTCCGTGGCGCCGCGGACGCGGGTGGTCGTGGTCTCGGGGAACATCCGCTCTGCGGTGTCCGTGACGGCCATGTCCCGGGCGGCCAGCACCGGGAGCAGGCCGGGGTCGCCGGACCCCGCCGATTCGGCCCCGGCTCCGGTCCGGGCCTCGGCGGCCGCGGTGACCCGGGCGGTGTCGGCGGCGAGCCTGCTGCCCAGCCGCTGGGCGTACGCCATCAGGAACGACTGCCGGAACGTCTTGGTCCGCTTGCGTCCGCCGGCCCGCTGGCCCGCCTCCGCCTTCGTCATCGCCACCGTGCCCTGGACCAGCAGGGAGGTGTGGAGCAGTTCCACGGCGTCCAGGTCCGGCTCGAAGCCGATCACCGTGGAGAAGCCGAGGTCGCTGTTCCACACCGCACGGCAGCGGTTCGCGGCGGCCACCGCGTCGAGCAGGATCGCCTTCGCCGTCTCGTACGGCGCGTCGACGCCGATCCGGCACGCCCCCGGCGCCTCCTTGCTGTGCGTACGGGCGGCGAGCAGGGCCTCGTCGATGGAGTGCCGGGCCATCAGCTCCTGTGCCTTGGTGGTGAGGGCCTCCGCCTCCTCGGGGAAGCCGGTCGCCTCCGCCTTGGCGAGCAGGGCACGGATCCGGGTCAGCATCCGGGGCTCGTCGTGGGCCGGCGGCAGCTGGAGCCCGTGCGGGGAGGTGCCGGGCGGGGGCCCGACCGGTTCGATCGCGGGCAGCCGGAGCAGCAGCCGGTACAGGCCGAGCACGGCGTGGGCGTAGGAGAAACGGTCGGGCCGGTTCCGGGGCGGTGCGGCGGGCAGCCCGTCGAGCTGGGACCGCCAGCGGATTGGCAGCCGCTCGTACCGTGCGGTCTCCGAGACGATCAGCCCGGCGGCGAGGCAGGCCGCGGTCTCGTCGAGTTCGCGGCGGACGATGCGTATGACGTCGGCGGGCTGCCAGCCGCGCCCCCAGGCCCGGCGGACGAACTCCTCGCCGCGCCGGAACAGTTCCGCGTCGGCCGTCGGGTCGGCGGCGAGGAGCGAGGCACCGGTGTCGGGACCGGCGTCGCCGTCCGAGTAGAGGGCTGCCGCGAAGGCCTGGTCGATCACCGGTTCCATGAGGTCAGGGTAGGCAGGGTGGTCCGGCGGGGTATGGCCGGCCCTACCCCGTGGACGGGCTCTGGTGGTCGTGATCGCGGGGCGCGGAAACGGTTCGATCGAAGACATGACTTCCTCCCGCGCATCCGTTGCTCCCGCGAGTGCGAGTGCCGCCGACGCGGTACGGCTCCGCTCCGTGCGCCGCGCCTATGGCGAGGTCGACGCCCTCGGCCCCGTCGACCTCACCGTCCGCGTCGGCACCTTCACCGCCGTCATGGGCCCGTCCGGTTCCGGCAAGTCCACGCTGCTGCACTGCGCGGCCGGGCTCGACCGGCCGACGTCCGGCACCGTCGAGGTGGGCGGGGTGCGGCTGACCGGGCTGAGCGAGCGCCGGCTGACACTGCTGCGCCGGGACCTGATCGGCTTCGTCTTCCAGTCGTTCAACCTGCTCCCAGCGCTGACCGCCGCCCAGAACGTCGCGCTGCCGCTGCGGCTCGCGGGCCGCCGCCCGTCCCGTACCGAGGTACGGGACCCCCTGGCCCGGGTCGGTCTCGCGGACCGGGCTGGGCACCGGCCCACCGAGCTGTCCGGCGGCCAGCAGCAGCGGGTGGCCCTGGCACGGGCCCTGATCACCCGGCCCGCGGCGCTTTTCGGCGACGAACCGACCGGCGCGCTGGACACCGCGACGAGCCAGGGGGTGATGGAGATGCTGCGGGAGCTGGTGGACCTGGAGGGGCAGACGATCGTGATGGTCACCCATGACCCGGTGGCCGCGGCGTACGCGGACCGGGTGGTCTTCCTGGTCGACGGGCGGATCGCGGACGATCCGACCGGGCTCGACGCCGAGCGGATCGCGGCGTGGATGGCGGCGGGGCGCACCGGCGGACGCGCTGCCGCCGGGGGAAGCGGTACCGACGACGGGAACGCTGCCGCCGGGGCCGTCCCGGATCGCTCGCGGGAGGCGTCGTGCTGACCGTCGCCCTGACCTCCCTGCGTACCCGCTGGACCGCGCTGACGGGCACCTTCGTCGCGCTCGCGCTGGGCGTGGGGCTGATCGCGACCATGGGCCTCGGCCTCGCGTCGACCTTCGACGCCCCGGACCGGGCACCTCGGCGCTTCGCCGCATCGCCGGTGGTGGTGATGGGCAACGACACCCTGACCGTACGGGTGCGGCGCGGGCCGTCCACAAAGACGCTCAGCCGCGGACTCGCTCATCCACACCCTGTGGATATCGAACTGCTGCGCGACCTCCGGGCACTCGGCCCGGTGACGCGGGACGACGGCAGGGACGCCGTACGCGTTCGGCACGCACCCGACGCCGTGGGCGTGGACGCTCCCGTCGCCGAGGTGCGCCGCGTGGTCGGCGGCCGCGCCCTGGTCCTCACCGGGGACGACCGTCGCCGGGCCGACCCGGCCACCGAGCGGGACGCCGAGGCGCTGCTGACCGCGAACGCCCTGCTCGGCACCGCGGGCGGCCTCACCGCCTTCGTCTCGGTCTTCGTCGTCGCGTCGACCTTCGCCTTCGCGGTGGCGCTGCGCCGCCGCGAATTCGGGCTGCTGCGCACGGCGGGCGCCACCGGGCCAGCTGCGGCGGCTGCTGCTGACGGAGGCCGCCGTGGTCGGCACCCTGGCCTCCGCCGCCGGGTGCGCGCTGGGCCGCCTGGCCGCACCGCTGCTCGCCGGACTGCTCGTCGACGAGCAGCTGGCACCCTCCTGGTTCGTCGTCCGGCCGGCCGCCTGGCCGCTGCACGCCGCCTTCTGGACCGGTCAGGCCGTGGCCTTCGCGGGGGTCTGGGCCGCCTCGCGGCGGGCGGGCAGGACCGGGCCCGCCGAGGCGCTGCGCGAGGCCGATGTCGATGCCGGCGTGCTCCCGCCGGTCCGCCGGCTGCTGGGCTTCGCCCTGCTCGCGGGGGCCGCGTTCCTGATGGCGAAGTCGCTGGTCACCGACCCGTCCACGCTGCTGAAGCGGAAGACGTACACCACGCAGCCGATGGTCCTGATCACGGCCGTCGCCCTGCTCGCGCCGCTGCTCGTGCGCCCGTTGGCCCGGCTGGTCCGGCTGCCCGGGGCGACCGGGATGCTGGTGACCGCGAACACCTCGGCGGCGCTGCGGCGTACGGCCGCGGTGGCCGCCCCGGTGCTGATCACCGTGGCGCTGGCCGGTTCGGTGGCCGGCTCAGCGATGACGGTCTCGGCGGCGAAGGCGGCGGAGGTGCGCGAGCACACCGGGGCCGATCTGGTCGTGACGGGCGAGGAGTTGCGGGTCCGGCCGGTGCCCGGCGCCACGCTGTCCGCCTCCGCGCCGACCGCCGTCCACGTACGCGAGGAGGGCTCGGCCCTCATCACCTCCGAGGCCCGCGCAGTGGACGACGCGAAGGCCCTGGCGCGGGTCGGGCGGCTGCCGGTGGTGGCGGGCGACATCGCGGATCTGGACGACCGCTCGATCGTGGTGAACGAGGAGTGGGAGCAGCACACGGTGGGCTCGACGGTACGGGTGTGGCTCGGCGACGGGCGGCCCGCCTCCTTGCGGATCGTGGCGGTGCCGGCACTCGGAACGGGGAACAACGGCGCCTACGTGACCAGGGCGAACGCCCCGGCGGCCACCGTGGACCGGATCGACGTACGCCTCTCGCCGGGCGCCGACCGCGCTTCCGTCGCGGCGCGGCTGCGCGGGACCGGCGGCACGGTGCGGTCGACGGAGCAGTGGCTGGACGCGACGTATCCGCGCACGAGTCCGCAGACCCGGACCGGTCTGGCCGTGATCCTGGGGATCGCGCTGCTCTACACCGTGATCGCGCTGGCCAACACGATGCTGATGGCGGGGTCCGTACGCTCCTCGGAGCTGGACGCGCTCCGGCTGGCCGGCGCCACCCGGCCGCGGGTCCTCGCGGTGGTGGCCGGGGAGACCCTGTGCGCGGTCGGGCTCGGGGCGCTGCTCGGCCTGGCCGTGGCCGGGGTGCACCTGGCGGGCCTGGCCGCCGCGCCGGCCTCGGTGTCGGCGCCGGTCGTGGTGTCGGCGCAGTGGGCGGCGATGGGCGGTGCGGCGGGGGTGTGCGCGCTGGTCGCGGTGGGGGCGGCGGTGCTGCCGGGGGCGGTGCGGCGGCGCTCCCTGCCGACGGGCTGAAGCGCGGGGCCGGGGCGGCGGGCCGTACGGGCGGGGTCGGCCGCTGCCCGTACCGGCGGGAGGCCCAGACCCGTAGAAACCCCGGCCCCGCAGAAGGCCCGGCGCGACCGTACGGGACCCGGCCGGACAACACGTTTAGTCCATCCAGCCCCACCCGCTGACGATGTATCCGCTTTCATCCTTTAATCATGATTTCGCATGCTTTCATCTCGCCATGGAGGCGATCGAATGATGACCGGAGACCGACAGCAGGACCCGAACGCGGGGGCGCTCACGTCACGGCGGCGCGTACTGGCAGCCGCCGCGCTCGCGCCGGTACTGACCGTGGCGAGCCCCGCCGCCGCCCGCACCCTGCCCACCGGAACGACCGGGGCGGGACACGGGAAGCGGATCAAGCCGGTGCCGACCACCCTGGAGCAGTGGGCGGGCGTGGCGAAGGCGCTGGGCCGCCCCGGCAACATGCTGCGCGACACGACCTACCACACGGGCTTCCCCCGACGGGATCTCCTGGTGGTCTCCGACGGCGTCGTCGTCACACCGGGGCTCGCGCTGGGCACGCATGTGGCCTTCGTCCGCTACGCCGACGGCAGCACGATGCTCATGGGCGACGTGGTGGTCACCGAGAACGAGCTCCAGCGGGTGACCGACGCATGGCAGGCGAACGGGATCGAGCAGACCGCGATCCACAAGCACCTGCTCTCCCAGACCCCCGACATCTGGTGGACCCATGTCCACGCACACGGCCACGACGCGGTGGCCATGGCCCGCGGGCTGCGCGCGGGATTCGACCGCACCGGCACCCCGCCCCCGGCGCCGCCGCAAGGGCCGGACCGGGTCGCCCTGGACACCGCCCGGATGGAGGCGGTGCTGGGCGCCAAGGGAACCACCGAGGACGGGCTCTACAAGATCCTCTTCCACCGTCGCGAGACCATCGCGGACGGCCATCTGATCCTGCCTCGCGGACTGGGATCGACCAGCGCGTTCAACTTCCAGCCGCTGGGCGGCGGCCGGGCCGCGCTCAGCGGCGACTGCGCCATGCTCGCCGACGAGGTGCAGCATGTGCTGAAGGCCCTGCGGCGCGGCGGCATCAAGCTGGTCGAGCTGCACAACCACCACCTGTCGGAGGACCCCCGCCTGTTCTTCACCCACTTCTGGGCGGTGGGCGACGGCGTCGAGCTCGCCCGCGCACTGCGCCCCGCGGTGGACGCCACCGACGTCGTACCCGGCGGCTGAGAGCCGCCTGCCGCACCGGTCGCTGGACCGAATTGCGCCGGTCCAGCGACCGGCACCGTCGAATCCGTTCTGCATATGGACCAATCGGCCCGGGGCTGCGCGTGGCCCTGCGGGTGATCGGGCACCCATGTCCCGTCCAGCCCGCACCTGCCATGAACCACCCGTCAGATCCCCGTCTGGAGCTCCGCATGGAACCAGTAGCCGGCGCACGGCACTGCCCGTTCGACTACGCCGAGGCCCTCGAATTCGACCCGGTGCTCAGGCACTTGATGACCGAAGAACCCGTCTCCCGGATCCGTCTCCCGCACGGCGACGGCGAGGCATGGCTCGTCACCGGCTACGACGACGTGCGTACGGTGACCACCGACCGGCGCTTCAGCCGCACCGCCATCATCGGCCGGAACTTCCCGCGCATGACCCCCGAACCGATCGTCCAGGACGAAGCGATCAACGTGATGGACCCGCCGGGCAGCAGCCGCCTGCGCAGCCTGATCTCCAAGGGTTTCGCGCCCCGCCACATGGAGCGCATGCGGGTGCGCACGCAGCATGTGGTCGACGAACTGCTGGACCGCATGGAGGAGCACGGCGCCCCCGCCGACCTGTTCGAGCATCTGGCGGCCCCGCTGCCCCTGACCACCATCTGCGAGGTCCTCGACATTCCGGAGGCCGACCGCGCCCAACTGCGCGCCCACGCCCGGACCATGATGGACACCACCGTCGAGAACAAGGACGCCGCGGTACGCGCCAAGGCCGATCTCCGCGGCTACTTCGAGACGCTGACCGCCGAGCGGCGCGCGAACCCGGGCGACGACCTGATCAGCGCGCTGGCCACCGCTCGCGACGGGGACGAGATCCTCGACGACCAGGAACTGACCGTCATGGCCATGGTCCTGCTCATCACCGGCCAGGACACCACCACGTACGAGATCGGGAACATCGCCTACACCCTGCTCACCAGGCCCGACGAGCTCGCCATGGTGCGCGATCGCCCCGACATGCTCCCGCAGGCCATCGAGGAGCTGTTGCGCTTCATCCCCTTCCGCAAGGGTGTCGGCATCCCCCGGGTCGCCACCGAGGACGTGGAGCTGAGCGGCGTACGGATCCGGGAAGGGGACATCGTGCACGTCTCCTATCTGACGGCCAACCGTGACGCCCGGAAGTTCGACCGTCCCGACGAGCTGGACCTGGAGCGGCAGGGGCCGTCCCACATGACGTTCGGGTGGGGCGGGCACCACTGCCTCGGTGCCCCGCTCGCGGCCACGGAGCTCCAGGTCGCCATCGGCACGCTGCTGGAGCGTTTCCCGGCCCTGAAGCTGGCGACCCCGGCCGAGGATGTGCAGTGGAACAAAACGTCGATCTGGCGCTATCCCCTGGAACTGCCCGTCACCTGGTGACCGGGGCGTCCCGGTCGCCTTCCGGGCCACCGTGCACGGACGACGCATGGGCCGCGCACGTACGGTGGCCGACTGCGGGCCGTCGTCGATGAGTGTGTCGGCCCACGGCCGACGGCAACCCGGAACGCTCCGGAGCGCAGGCCCGCCGGCCGCCCCGGAGCGTTCCGGGCGGGCAGCCGGGGCGGGGCGGCCCGGCCCAGGACCCACCCGGCGCGAAGTGCACTCTGCGAGCTCACAGGGCAATACATCCAGGCACGCCCTCCGCCTGCGCTCCGTGAGCGGCCCACATACGCTCCGTGAGCGCTCGACATGCGGCCAGGATCGGCCTGCCTTAACGTGAATCCGACGGCCACCCAAGCCGTGACGGATCCTGTTCCGCCCACGAACGGCTAGAACTTCAGTCTTCGACGGTCGGCCCGTCCGCGCCCGTTCCAGGGGTACCTGACCCGGCGCCGGAATCCACCAGCACTCCACGTCCACGCAACGCCGCGTGTGCGGAGCCGTGGTGGCCGCCTCCGGCCGGGGACGCCCCGGAACCGTTCGGGCCCGGCCGTGTGGACCATGTCCGCTAGGAGGAGCTCCATGGCGGTTCTCTGCAAGCCGGCCATCGCGGTTCCCGAGTACGTCATCACCAACGAGGAAACCCTTGAGCTGGCCCAACGGTTGCACGGCGACCATCCGCAGATCGACCTGGTCCTTCGTCTGATCGAACACACCGGGGTACAGAAGCGGCACCTGATCCAGCCGATCGACAAGGTGTTGCAGCACCCGGGCTTCGACGCCCGCAGCATCACCTATGAGGAGCACACCAAGGCCCGGGTGCCCGCGGTGGTCCGCCAGGCCCTCGACCAGGCCGAACTGGAGCCGCGGCAGATCGACTTGATCGTCTACGTCTCCTGCACCGGCTTCATGATGCCGCCGCCGACCGCTTGGCTCATCGGCGAGCTGGGCTTCCGCCCGGAGACCCGGCAGCTGCCGATCGCACAGCTCGGCTGCGCCGCGGGCGGTGCGGCGGTCAACCGGGCCCACGACTTCTGCACGGCCTACCCCGACGCCAATGTGCTGATCGTCGCCTGTGAGTTCTGCTCGCTGTGCTACCAGCCCACCGACCTGGGTGTGGGCTCGCTGCTCTCCAACGGGCTGTTCGGCGACGGCATAGCCGCCGTCGTACTGCGGGGCAGCGGCGGCACCGGAGTACGTCTGGAGCGCAACGGCTCGTTCGTCATCCCGGCCACCGAGGACTGGATCTCCTACGCGGTCCGGTCCACCGGGTTCCACTTCCAGCTCGACAAGCGGGTGCCCGGAACCATGGAGCCGCTGGCGCCGGCCCTGGAGGCGGTCGCCGAGGAGAACCAGTGGAACGCGGGCAAGATGGACTTCTACATCATCCACGCGGGCGGTCCGCGCATCCTGGACGACCTGAGCCGCTTCCTCGACGTGCCGCCGGAAGCGTTCCGCTTCAGCCGCGCCACGCTCACCGAGTACGGCAACATAGCCAGCGCCGTGGTGCTCGACGCCCTTGGCCGCATGTTCGACGAGGCATCGGCCCTCGACGGCCATCGTGGTCTGATGGCCGGCTTCGGCCCCGGCATCACCGCCGAGATCTCCCTGGGCACCTGGACGAGCGAGTCCGAGTCCTGACGCCCTCCGCTCCCCCGGGCCCGGAGCCCGCCCGGCATCCGCGGCCCGGGGGACGGACATCCCCGGGCCGCAGCCCCGAACCGCAGTCCCCGGTCCCCAGCGCCCGCCCCGCCCCCGCCCGCGCGCCGCGTCCCGTTGTCAGTACCGGGTGCCAGACTCGAAGCCATGACCGAACGGTGGGCTCTGGCCATGACGGAGACCGGCGGCGCCCTCCTCGCCCCGCTGGCCCCCTCCGGCCTGCCCGCCGCCCCGGTCGTGGCCGAGCCCGACCTCGTGGCGGCGGTCCGCTCCCGCCCGGAGGTCACCCGCTGGGTGTGGCGTTCCACCGCCGAGATCTACCCGCAGCTGCTCGCGGCCGGCGTCCCCGTGAGCCGCTGCTACGACATCGAGGTCGCCGAATCCCTCCTCCTCGCCCATGAGGGCCGCCTCGGCGAACCCCGCTCCGCGGCCGCCGCCCACGCCCGCCTGCACAACGCCCCCGTACCCCCCGATCCCCCGCCCCGCTCCGCGGAGCCCGGCTCGCAGTCCTCGCTCTTCGAGCCCCGGTCCGGCACCCGGCTGCCCTTCGAGGACCTGCTCCAGGTGTACGCCGACCAGCTCCGCCGCCACGACGCCACCGAGCACCCGGGCAGGATGCGCCTGCTCACGGCCGTCGAGTCGGCCGGCATGCTGGTCGCAGCCGAGATGAACCGCTCCGGCCTCCCCTGGCGCGCCGACGTCCACCGGGACGTCCTCCACGAACTGCTCGGCGAGCGTTACGCGGGCGGCGGCGAGCCCCGCAGGCTGGCCGAGCTGGCCGACGCGGTGTCGGCCGCCTTCGGCAGACGGGTCCGCCCCGACCTCCCGGCCGACGTGGTGAAGGCGTTCGCGCAGGCCGGCGTCAAGGTGAAGTCGACCCGCCGCTGGGAGCTGGAGGAGCTGGACCACCCGGCGGTGGAGCCCCTCATCCAGTACAAGAAGCTGTACCGGATCTGGACGGCCCACGGCTGGAGCTGGCTCCAGGACTGGGTGCGCGACGGCCGCTTCCGCCCGGAGTACCAGCCGGGCGGCACGGTCAGCGGCCGCTGGACGACCAACGGCGGAGGGGCGCTGCAGATCCCCAAGGTGATCCGGCGGGCGGTCGTCGCCGACGAGGGCTGGCGCCTGGTGGTCGCGGACGCCGACCAGATGGAGCCCCGGGTGCTCGCCGCGATCTCCCGCGACCGCGGCCTGATGGAGGTGGCGGGCCATGACGGCGATCTGTACACGGCGCTGTCGGACCGGGCGTTCCACGGCGACCGGGAGCACGCCAAGCTCGCGCTGCTGAGCGCGGTCTACGGCCAGACCTCGGGCGACGGCCTGAAGAACCTGGCCGCCCTGCGCCGGAGATTCCCGCTGGCCGTGGCCTATGTCGACGATGCCGCGAAGGCGGGCGAGGAAGGACGTCTCGTCCGGACGTGGCTGGGCCGGACCAGTCCTCCCGCGGCCGGGAGCGGGGCGGACGAGGAGGCCGGCATCCCGCAGGAGACCGCGGAACCACCCACCCCCGACGGAGAGTTCACCCCTGGTTACGCCTCGTCGAACGCCCGCGCGCGGGGCCGCTTCACCCGCAACTTCGTGGTGCAGGGCAGCGCGGCCGACTGGGCGCTGCTGCTCCTGGCCGCCCTGCGCCAGTCGCTGCGCACTGCCGGACTCCGGGCGGAGCTGGTCTTCTTCCAGCACGACGAGGTGATCGTGCACTGCCCGCAGGAGGAGGCGGAGGCCGTGGTGGAGGCGATCCGGGCGGCCGGTGAACTGGCCGGGCGGACCGCCTTCGGCGAGACACCGGTGCGTTTTCCGTTCACTACGGCGGTGGTGGAGCGTTATTCGGACGCGAAGTAGGATCCGTCTCCGGCCCGGGGGCGGACCCGGAAGCCGGTTGCGCATCGGCCCCCCGGCCCGAAGCGGCGCCGGGGCCCGGTCCCTCGCCGAACCCGGCCAGCCCGTGGTCGTAGTGCGCCGGACGCAGATGCTGATGCCGGTGCCGGGTATTGAGCAGATGGATGACGAACGCTGCGATCGCGATCATCGCGAGGACGACCACGACAGTGACCAAGGTGTCCATGCGATAGCGGCCCCCTTCGATGCGCAGGCCGACACGAGCGGCTCACCGGGAGCCGTACCCACCCAGGCTACTCCGCCACCCGGCGCCCGGCCCCTGGCAGGAACCCGGGCGGGGCAGGGCCGGGGCGGGGACGGTCCGGGGGGAGCGGTCCGGGCCGGACCTGGCGCGGCGCGTGCCCCGCGAAGGACACCCCGGGGCACGCCCGCGCAGCGGTGTACGCCCGCTGAGACGCGTAGCTACCCACGTTCCCACAACGCGGGGACGTTCGGCGGTTCCCAGCCGGCCATGGCCGAGTGCGCCTGCAGACAGCGGTACGCGACCCCGCCGTACGTGACGCGGTCTCCCGCGCTGTAGAGCGTTCCGGCTGCCCAGGTGGAGCCCGGCGGGTCGGTCGGCGGGTCCGTGGGCGGATCGGTCGGGTTCTGGGCGACGTCGAGGACGAAGTCGAACGTCCCCTCCTTCGCCGAGCCGGCGTCCCGGACGTTCATCAGGAGCGCCGGGTCGAAGATGGCGTCGGTGTTGTTGCGCGGTTCGTCGGGGAAGTACAGCTGGGTGGTCAGGATGCCCGAACCGGGCGCCTGGACCTTGACGTGGATGTGGCGCGTACGCCCCGGGTACAGCCCCGGCACGATCGTGGTCAGGCTGAAGGCCCCCGACTGATCGGTGAACTGGTGCCCGCGGAAAGCGAATCCGCTCATGTCGTACGCGCCGTTGGTGTCGGCCTGCCAGAAGTCCAGCAGCGCTCCGGGGATGGGCCTGCAGGCCCGCCCGAAGACATAGCCGCTCACGGTCAGCCGGACACCGGGCGTGCTGCCGGTCACCAGGCTCGTACGGAGGGGGGAGTTGGGCTTGAAATAGGGCCCCTCGATCTGGTCGTGGGTCGGGCCGTCACCGTCGTCGCAATTCGGCGTGGGGGCCAGTGGTCGGCCGCCGGTACCGGCATCGCGGGCCAGCGCGACGCCGCCGCCCGCGAGCAGCGGGACGGTGCCGGCCACGAGCGCGGCCCTGAGCAGTGTCTTGCGGCTGATCCGGCGGTCGTCGCCGGGGCCTTCGGTCGGTTCTGGGGTCATGGCTGATTCCTCGGGTGGGGGAAGGGCACGTGCATGACACAGAGCAGGGGCGGGGGTGCGCGCCGCCCGGCCGGGAGGCGTGGAGTGGAAGCCGGGCGGGCGCGGTATCCGGTGGCGGCCCCGCCGGAGCCGCCGGGCTCGCCGGACCGGCCGGGGACTGCGGGACAGCCCTCAGATGCGCTGCCAGAGGGCCGGCACGTTCGGCGGCGTCCAGCCGGGCAGGGCCTGGTGCGGCTGGAGGCAGCGGTAGCTGTCGGAGCCGTACGTCACGACGTCGCCCGCCGCGTACGTCGTTCCCTCCGCCCAGGTACCGCCCGGGTTGGTGGGCGGGTCGGTCGGGGTGCCGTTGGTGACCAGGGTGAGTCCGTACGCCTGGAGCGCCGGGTTCACCGGCTGGAAGTACGTCGTACCGCCCTGGGAGCAGTTGCCGGAGCCGCCGGAGGTGACGCCCTGCGCCTGGCTGCCGGAGATGAACGAACCGCCGGAGTCGCCGGGTTCGGCACACACATTGGTGCGGGTCACCCCGGAGACGGTGCCCTCCTGGTAGGTGACGCTGGTGTTGCGCTGCTGAACCGTCCCGCAGTGCCAGCCGGTCGTCGAGCCGGAGCGGCAGACCGACGAGCCCTCCAGCGCCTCGGTGGACCCGGTGACCGTCACGTCGCCGTTGCCGTATCCGTTCACCAGCGCACGCGGCGTCCAGCTGGTGTTGGTGGCGACCCAGGAGTAGTCGCGGCCGGGGAAGGTGGAGCCCTGGAAGAAGCCCTGGGCCTGCTGGTTGTATCCGCTGGTGCTGACCCCGGGCGTTCCGCAGTGACCGGCGCTGACGAAGCCGGACTGGCCACTGCCGCGCTTGACGGGGAAGCCTATGGAGCAGCGACCCGAGCCGTTCATGTAGTACGCGTCACCGCCCCGCAGATCCGCGAACGTACGTGGCCGCTCCGTCGATTGACGTATCGTCACCATCTCTCGCGACACACCCGCGGCGGCCAGGAATCCATCGGCGGCCGAGGCGCGGGCGGCCTGCACGACGACCCGGTTGGTGGCCACGTCGACGTACCAGACGGGCACGCCCTCGGTGGCGCTGCGCAACGCCACCCGGTCCAACGCGGCCTTGGCGGCGTCGAGTTCGGCCTGACTGTGCTCGACGACGACGGGCTTGGCACCGGCCTCGCGGATCCGGGCGACGTCCGCGGCGTCGGTGGTGGCCACGGTCAGGGCCGCGTCGGCACCGCTCACCCGGGCTCCGGCGAACTCCGCGCCGAGGGAGCGCTGCAGCCCGGCGGCGACGGCCGCCGCCCGGCTCTCGTGACCGATCCGGCTGCGCGCCTCGGCGGCGGTCAGACCGAGATCGCGTCGCATGGCCTTCAGCAGACCGGGCGCGAGCTGCCCGGCCCCGGTGGCGGTGGGGGTACGGAGCTGGGGAGCCGGATCGGCGGACGCGTTGCCGGTCAGACCGGCCAGCGCGAGCACACCGACGGCCATGGTGGCGGTACATGCGGCCAGGGCACGTCTGCGGAGGATGGACCTCTCCACGGAACTCTCCTTGACTTCGGGGGAATTGACGTCAAGGTAGCCGCGTACACGTCATCCCCAGGAGATCCCGTTCGCCCCCTCACTTCGCGTTATGGGGCCCCTGACCTGCGACAACGAACTCCCTGCTCCGTGGTCGGGCCGAGGACATCCACATACGTCGCCGATCCCCGTAGGTTCGCCCCATGCGAATAGGTGAGCTTCTGGGTGCCGGACGATCCGCCGATGTGTACGCACTCGATGAGAATTGGGTCCTGCGCCATTACCGCGACGGCATGGACGCCACTCACGAGTGGATGGTCATGTCCTACCTCCGCGCGCACGGCTACCCGGTCCCCCGCCTGGGCCCCCGGGACGCCGGGACGGACCCCTGCGACCTGGTGCTGCAACGCCTGAACGGCCCCACGATGCTCAAATCGGTGCTGGCCGGTGACCTGTCGGCGGCCGATGCGGCAGCCATGCTGGCCGGCCTGCTCGCCGAACTTCACACCGTCCCGGCCCGGCTCTCCCCGCATCCCGAGGACCGGATCCTCCACCTGGACCTGCACCCGGACAACGTGATGTTGACGGACCGGGGCCCGGTGGTGATCGACTGGAGCAACACCCGGGAAGGCGTTCCGGCCGCGGACCGGGCCATGTCGTCCCTGATCCTGGCCCAGGCGGCGGTCGACCCTCTGTTTCCCGCGTCGGCGGGCGCCCGCTCACTGCTGGGCGCCCTGCTCCCGCACTTCGCCGCGTCCGGCGGCATCTCCGCCCACCACCTCGCCGAGGCTGCCTCTCGGCGCGCCGCCAACCCGACAATGAGCCCGCGCGAGGTGGCACTCATCGGCCGGGCGGCGTCCCTGATCACAGAATTGACGACCTGAACACCGGCTCCGCCGCCCGATTCACTTTGCGGCAGGCTGGGCCGGCAGCGAATAGACGTGCTGCGGGGTCACGACGCTGGTGATCGCCTCACCCAAGAGGGTGCTCGGTTCCGAACCCTGGTAATTCGTGTCCGTGTTGAGGAGCACGACCAGGGTCGCCTTCGGCTCCGGCAGGTAGACGACCAGGGCTTCGTACCCCGGCAGCGAGCCGTTGTGCCCGATCCAGCCATGGGCGTCGAAGATGCCCAGGCCGTAGCCGGTGTCCGGCAGGTTGCTGGGCTCCGTCTTCAGCCGTTCGGCCTGTGTGGCCGGGCTGAGCAGAGTGCCGGTGGCCAGCACTCGGGCCCAGATGCGCAGATCGCGCTGGTCGGAGATCGCACCACCGGCGGCCCACGCCCAGGAGGGGTTCCAGTACGTGGCGTTCTCGGTCTTGCCGCTCGCCGTCTGGTCGGTGTACCCCTGGGCGTGCGGGGCCGGGAACGCCGCGTTGTGCGGCAGGAACGTGTGGTTCATGCCCGCCGGCTCGAAGACATTCCGTTCGAGGTACTCCGCCAGCGGCCGGCCACTCGCCTTCTCCACCACGAGCCCCAGCAGAATCGCGTTGGTGTTGCTGTACTCGAACTTCTCACCCGGCTGGAACTGCACGGGATGCCTGAAGGAGTAGTCCAGCAACTCCTGCGGGGTGAACGGCCGTTGCGGATCGCTCGTCAGCGCCTTGAAGAAGTCCGGATCCATGGAGTAGTTGAAGAGCCCACTGCGCATCCCCGCCAGTTCGCGCAAGGTGATCCGGTCCCCGTTGGGAACATCCTTCACATACTTCCCGATCGGATCGTCCAGACCGACCTTGCCCTGGTCGACCAGGGTGAGCAGCGCCGTCACCGTGAACGTCTTGGTCACACTGCCGACCCGCATATTGAGGCCGGTGGACATGGGCGCGCCCGAACTCTTGTCGGCGACCCCGAAGGCCCGGACGTAACTCCCCTTGCCGGGAGCCCACAGCCCGACCGTGACACCCGGCACCCGCGCGTCATCCATGACCTGCCGGACCGCCCGGTCCAGCTGCCTGGCCACGGCAGGGGTGAGCTGCGGGAATTCCTCGGATGCCGATGCCGAGGCAGTGGGCGAAGCGGACACGGAGGGTGACGGAGTCTCCTCGGACCAGGCCGTTCCCACCGGCACCGAGACAACCAGCAACCCGGCCGCCGCTGCGGCTGCGGCCCTCCTGCGCAGTCGTATGTTCGAGCGCGTCATGGGCCGACTCCCGTCACGAGAGAACAGAACTCCACAAGCAGCGTAGGCCGCTGCGATCGACCGGGCGACCCGGACGGAAGCCACGGAAATCCGAAAGTCCATGGATCCCGCATGACAACCCCTTGTCATTGCTCCCTGAGTCCGATGCACGAAAAAGACCAGCTCACAGGAGCCCTCTCCGCTCAGGAACCATAATCCGCCCCGCTTTCACCAAGGCTCCGAACAGGGTACGCACATGCGTCGCTCGGCCCCGCGCGACTAACTTCCACTCAGCACGAGCCCCGAACAGGCAAGTTGCCGAGGAGGAAGAGAACCATGAAGAGCCCGGCCGAGCGCACGGTGGACGTCCATGGGCTGCTGTCCAGCAAACAGCTCACGGACCGGCTCCAGATCGACCGCGCCAGTCTCACCCGGATGAGGAAGCGGTCCCCCCAGGAAGCACCCCAGCCCATCCGCGTAGGGGATACGGACTACTACGACCCGGCCCAGGCCCTCCGCTATTTCGACAGCCGCCCCGTACCCACCCGATTCCGGACCCCGGAGGAGGGAGACGGCGCCACCTACGGCGCACGGCTGCGGAAGTCCCTCGGCGAGTCGTGGGAGCGGCCCCCCGAACAGCGGCCGGCGGACCCGCACGATCAGAACCGCCCCGACCGCCCCGCACAGCTCACCCAGCCCGCCCGGCCCACCGGGCAGAACCGCACGCCGAAGAACACGGCGGCCTCCGGCACCCACCGGATCCTCTCGTTCATGCGCGATCTGCCGGTGAAGGCCGAACACCCCGAGAGTCTCCTCGACTTCACCGCCCTGCTCCTCGCACTCCTGCTGCTGCGCCGGCGCGGTCCGTGGGGACGCCTGCACGCCAGGGCCGCAGAGCCGGGCACCACAAGTCCGGTGCTGCTGGAGGAGATCAGGATCCGGACGGAACAGGTGCTGCGGCAGGCCCGGTACACCATGCCGGTCGAGTTCTCGTTCGGCAGCTTGAAGTTCCTCTCCTGCGAGGAGTTGAGGGACCTCATGCATGCCGTCGAGCACGCCCCCGCCGACATCGTCCACGAGGTGATCACCCAGTACGAGGCCCTGGTGCGGCCGCAGGCCCGCCATTTCTTCACGCCCCGGGGCGTGGCCGAGCTGGGCGCGCGCCTGGCTGTTGAGAGTCACCGGGGAGACCCGCGCAGCGTGTACGACCCCTTCCTGCGCGGAGGCGAGTTCCCGGCCGCCCTGCCTGCCCACTTCGACGTCCGGGGGCGGGCCGCCGTTCAGGCGACACTGCCCTTGGTCGTACTGCGGCTCGCCCTGCTCGGGGCCGCACCCCCCTCGATCCGGTGCTCGCCCCTCGAACCGTGGCGTGACCGCACGGACGCTCCGGCCCGGGCGGACCTCGTCCTGACCAACCCGCCGTTCAACACGAAGGTCGACCGGGACACTCCGCACCGGCGGACCGGGGACTGGCCGTACGGCCCTCCCCCGCACGAGGTCGCCACGTACGCCTACCTCCAGCACAGCATCGAACAGCTGAAAGAAGGCGGTCGCGCCGTCGTCGTGATGCCGAGCAAGGCGGGGAACTCCCTCAACCGCGCCGAACTCGGCATCCGGAGGAACGTGCTGGCGGCCGGCGTGGTCGAGGCCGCGATCGCGCTCCCCGACCGGCTGTTCACCCCGACCAGGGTCCCCGTGATGCTGTGGCTCCTGCGCCATCCGTCCGACAGATGCGACCGTGTGATCTTTCTCGACGCCCAGCACCTCGGCCGGCAGACCGGCGGCCGACGCGTCCTCGAAGCGGACGACACGCTGAAAATCCTCGCGGCGTACCGGGCCGCAAGCGAGGGCGCGGAGCCCGAACTCCCTTGCGCCGTCGTCGACTCCGCGTCGCTGAGCGCCGCGGACGCCGATCCCTCGCTCAACCCGCGTGACCACATCCGGCCCGACGTCCCGAAGGTGACCCGCGCCTCCGTACGACAGCGGCTCATCGAGGTGGACCTGCTGACCGATCGGTGCTGGAACGCGGACCGACTGGCCCACGCACACACCCAGGACAACCCGCACACCTTGCTCGTCCCGCTCCGCGAGGCACCCCGGCGTTCCGTACGCCTGCACGAGATCTGCGACATCCAGGCGGGCACCAAGCCCAGCCGCCGCTACGACCGGCACTCCGATGAGCCCCTTGAGGTGCAGGCCGTATACCCCCATCAGCTCAGGGAAGGCCGAGTGATGCCCGACGACGAGCGTCTCGTCAGCGAGCGGCTCGCCGAACTCCGCCGGAAGTACCGGCTGCTCGGCGGTGACATCGTCCTCGCCCGCGCCGGGGCCGCCCGCCGGCCCGCGCTCGTACGGCCCGACCAGAGCGGCTTCCTGATGAGCGGCAACGTGACCCGCATCCGCTGCGTCGAGACGGACCTGATCGTCCCCGAGTACCTGCATCTCGCCCTGGACCGCGACGACATGATGGACCGGATCAAGGACCGGGCCGCGTCCACCGCCGTCCCCTCGGTCTCCTCCGAAGTGCTCCGCAGCATCGAGGTCGCCCTCCCGCCGCTCCCGGTCCAGCAGCGCATCGTCGCGCTCCTCCGCGCCCAGGACCAACAGGCCCGCGCCCACCGGGAACTGGCGGAGAAGGCCGCCGAGGCCCGCATCCTGATGGCCGACCACCTGCTCGCCCCCACCCGCTGAACCCCGGCTGCCCGCCCCCATCCACTCCCGCCGAACCACGAGAAGGAAAGCCAGCCCATGAGCACCGGCAACCAGACCACACCCGATCCCGCACGCCCTCTTCTGGTACTCGTCGTCGTCCTCCTCGCCGCATTCATCGGCCAGACGACGGGAATCCTCATGCACACCGTCGGCATCGGCCTCGCCGGCTCCCTCGCCGCCGCCGGCACCGCATGCGCCACGACGGCGGGCCTCGGCCTCACTGTGCTGCAGTACCTGCGGCGATAACGAAGCCACTCCTCGCCCCCATGACTTCCCCGTAATCGCTCAAGCGCCGGTGCCCCGCGTCGCCTCCGGTCCGGGGCTGGATCCGGACGGGCGGGAGCCGGCCCATCTGCCCGGCGGACAGCGGGCCCGGTGTCCCTTGCCCTGTGGACGGCCGTGGTACGCCGGGGGTGTTCCCCCTCGGCCCGGTCGGCCCCCGGCCCGCCGACGATAAAAAAGACCCAGGTCAGAGAGTGTCTGACCTGGGTCTTCAATGAGCCGCCTTCGGGATTCGAACCCGAGACCTACGCATTACGAGTGCGTTGCTCTGGCCAACTGAGCTAAGGCGGCACACCCTGTCGCACCATGGTGCGATCAGCAGCGTCGCCAAGTCTACACAGTTTCCGGGGGTGCTCCGTACCAGCCTCGCTCCGAGCTGTTTTTGCAGGTCAGTGGTGAGGCGGGGTGGTCAGGAGCACTTCTTGCCCTTGCTCGGCGGGGTGCCTTCCAGGAGGTAGGTGTTGATCGCCGTGTCGATGCAGTCGCTGCCGCGGCCGTACGCCGTGTGACCGTCGCCCTGGTAGGTGAGGAGGGTGCCGGAGGAGAGCTGGCCGGCCAAGGACTGGGCCCACTTGTACGGGGTGGCCGGGTCGCGGGTGGTGCCGACCACGACGATCGGGGCCGCGCCCTTCGCCTCGATGCGGTGGGGGGTGCCGGTGGGCGGGACCGGCCAGTGGGCACAGTTCAGGGCGGCCCAGGCGAAGGCCCTGCCGAAGACCGGGGATGCCTTCTCGAAGCCCGGAACGGCCCGGGGGACGGCCTTGGCGTCGGCGAAGGCGGGCGGCAGGTCCAGGCAGTTCACGGCGGCGTTGGCGAACATGAGGTTGGCGTAGGTGCCGTTCGGCCGACGTTCGTAGTAGCTGTCCGACAGGGAGAGCAGGCCGGAGCCGTCGCCCTTCTGGGCGCCGGCGAGAGCCTCGCGGAGCTGGGGCCAGGCCGACTCGTCGTACATGGCGGCGATGACCCCGGTGGTGCCCAGGGATTCGGTGAGCCTGCGGGAGTCGCCGGTGGCGATCGGGCGGGCGTCGAGGTCGGCGAAGAGCCGCTTCAGGCGGGTGGCGGCGTCGGCGGTCGACGTGGTGCCGAGCGGGCAGTCCGTCTTCTTCACACAGTCGGCGGCGAAGGCCTGGAACGCGGTCTCGAAGCCGGCGGTCTGGTCGCGGTTCAGGTCGATGGCGGTCAGCGACGGGTCCATCGCACCGTCGAGGACCATGCGGCCGACCCGGGCGGGGAAGAGTCCTGCGTACGTCGCGCCCAGGAAGGTGCCGTACGACGCCCCGACGTAGTTCAGCTTCTCGTCACCCAGCAGGGACCGCAGCATGTCCATGTCGCGGGCGGTCTCGACGGTGGAGACATGGGGCAGGATCTCGCCGGAGCGCTTCTCGCAGCCGCCCGCGAACTGCTGGTACGTGCCGCTCAGCGTGGTGACCTCGGCTGCGTCGTCCGGGGTCTGGTCGACCTCGGTGTAGCTGTCCATCTGCGGACCGGTGAGGCATACGACGGGCTCGCTGCGGGCCACTCCGCGCGGGTCGATGGCGACCATGTCGTACCGGGCCCGGACCTGGGCCGGGTAGCCGACGGCCGCGTAGCTCTGGAGATACTCGATGGCCGATCCGCCGGGGCCGCCCGGATTCACCAGGAGGGAGCCGATCCGCTCGCCGGGTCCGGTGGCCTTCTTGCGGGAGACGGCCAGCTTGATGTCGCCGCTGTCCGGATTCTTGTAGTCCAGTGGTGCCTTCATCGTCGTGCACTGGAACCCCTCGACGCCGCAGTCCCGCCACTTCAGTTGTTGTGCGTAGTACGAATTGAGCGCTGCGGGGACGGGCGGTGTGGACGATGCGGACGGTGAGGCGCTCGTCGAACTGCCGCTGGTGCAGCCGGAGATGAGAAGGCCGGCGATGCCGAGCGTGGTGGCGAGGATGCGGAGCGAGCGCCTGGTGTTCATCCCCGGAGCGTAGTCGCCATGTGACGGCTCGCCCGTTTCGTTCCTCGGACGGGTGAATGAGCGATCGTGAATGAGCGATCGTGAACGGGCTGATGCCGATGGGCGGCTGCGGCCGGAGCGGGTGGTGTCAGCCCGCGCGCAACGCCATCGTCATCGCCTCCACCGCGAGCAGCGGCGCCACATTGCGGTCCAGCGCCCGGCGGCAGGCGATCACCGCCTCTATCCGGCGCAGCGTGCGCTCGGGGGTGGAGGAGCGGGCGATGCGGTCGAGGGCGTCCTGTGCGTCCGCATTGGCGATGGCGATCCCCGAGCCCAGCTGGATGGCCAGTACGTCACGGTAGAAGCCGGTCAGATCGGTGAGCGCGAGATCGAGGCTGTCGCGCTGCGTACGCGTCCTGCGTCGCTTCTGTCTGTCCTCCAGCTCCTTCATCACCCCTGCGGTACCGCGCGGCAGCCGTCCCCCGGCGGCGGCACCGAGCGCGGCCTTCATCTCTTCCGTCTCCTTGACGTCGACCTCCTCGGAGACCTGCTTGGCGTCATCGGTGGCGGTGTCGATCAGCTCCTGGGCGGCCTTGAGGCAGCCCCCGATGTCCTCGACCCGCAACGGGAGCTTGAGCACGGCGGCGCGACGCGAGCGGGCCCGCTCGTCGGTGGCGAGGCGGCGGGCCCTGCCGATGTGGCCCTGCGTGGCCCGGGCGGCGGACGCGGCCCGCTCCGGATCGATGCCGTCACGCCTGATCAGCACGTCGGCGACCGCGTCGACCGGGGGCGTGCGCAGCGTGAGGTGACGGCAGCGGGAGCGGATGGTGGGCAGCACGTCTTCGAGGGAGGGAGCGCAGAGCAGCCACACCGTGCGGGGCGCGGGCTCCTCGACCGCCTTCAGCAGTACGTTCCCCGCGCCTTCGGTGAGCCGGTCGGCGTCCTCCAGGACGATGACCTGCCAGCGGCCGACGGCCGGGGAGAGCTGGGCCCGGCGGACCAGGTCGCGGGTCTCCTTCACACCGATGGAGAGAAGGTCGGTACGGACCACCTCGACGTCGGCGTGCGTGCCGATGAGGCTGGTGTGGCAGCCGTCGCAGAAGCCGCAGCCGGGTGCTCCGCCCAGGGCGCGGTCGGGGCTGGTGCACTGGAGGGCGGCGGCGAAGGCGCGGGCGGCGGTGGAACGGCCGGAGCCCGGCGGTCCCGTGAACAGCCAGGCGTGGGTCATCTTCGACCCCGTCGGGACCGGCTCCCCCGCGGAGTGGGCGGTGACCAGCGCATCGGCGTCCCGGGCGGCGGCGCCGAGCTGCTCCTGCACCCGGTCCTGGCCGACCAGGTCGTCCCATACGGTCATGGGTCACCGCCCTTCCGGTGGTGTGTGCGCTGCGCGGCCGTCGTGCGGTGCCGCCGCGCAGCTCTGATGTCACTGCTTGGTCACTGCTTGTCGATCCGGCTTCCCGATCCGACTCCCATTGTGGGGGACGGGTCTGACAATCCCGGCAACAAGGCGGCCCGGCAGCACCGCGAGGCCGCAGCACCCCCGATCCGGCTGTCGGGCGGGCCGGGACCGGCCCGCCCGACAGCCGTCACGGTCAGCGGCGCGGGCGACGCCCCCGGCCCGAGCGGCCCGAGCGGCCCGGGTCCCCGTCGTCCTCGTGGTCGCGGTGATCGCCCAGCAGCTCGTCCGCCAGCGTCGGCAGATCGTCCAGCGGGGTCTCCTCGGCCCAGTCGGGACGAGGACGACGGCCGGAGTGCTCCTGACGTTCCTGGCCGTCCCAGCGATCCTGGACCGGCTGCCGCGGGGCACCCGCATGCGGATCGTCGATCTGCGGAAGCTCACGGGTGCGCTCGTTCTCGCGCTCCGGTACGGAGCCCGCCGGGCGCTCGTCGCGGAAGATGCCCCGCGGAATCCGGTCCGCCGGATCCGCGTCCCGAACATTCTGAACGTCCCGCACCGGAGGAAGGACCGCCGTCTCGTCCGCCGCACCGGCGGCGCCGGCCGCACCGGGCCGCTCCGACCAGTCCTGGATCTTGGGGATCATCGTCGTCTCGGCCTCGTCGGAGGACGTGGGCGAGCTGTCCGGCGCGGGCACCTGCTGCGTCACGTCGTTCGGGTTGACGATCGGCGTCGGCACCGTGATCTCGTTCTCCGGCACGGACGCCGCCGCAGCAGCCTCCGCCCGGGCCTTCGCCGCCGCGGCGGCGGCCTCGGCCTCGGCACGCCTGCGGGCCTCCTCGGCACGCAACAGCGCCTCTTCGGCCTTGCGCTGCTTCTCCAGCCGCAGCGCCTCGGCCTCCTTGCGCAGCCGCGCCTCCTCCTCGGCCTGCCTGCGCAGCCTGGCCTGCTCGGCCTCACGGGCCGCTTCCTCGGCCTCCCGACGGACGCGCTCCTCCTCGGCCACCCGGCGGGCTTCCTCGGCCCGCTGCCGGGCCTCCTCCGCCTGGCGTTCGGCCTCGCGCCGGCGTGCTTCCTCCAGCTCGCGGGCCTTTCGCTCCTCCTCCTCGGCACGGAGCTTGGCGAGCTGTTCCTGCCGCTCGCGCTCCAGCCGCTCCTCCTCGGCCTTGCGGGCCGCCTCTTCCTCGGCCTTGCGCCTGGCCTCCTCCTCGGCGGCCTTGCGCGCCTCCTCCTGGGCCTTGATCTCGGCCTCGGAAAGCGGAAGGAGCTGGTCGAGCCGGTGACGTACGACCGTGGTGATCGACTCCGGGTCCTGGCCCGCGTCCACCACCAGGTAGCGGGTCGAGTCGGCCGCGGCCAGCGTCAGGAAGCCGGCCCGCACCCGGGCGTGGAACTCCGGCGGCTCGGACTCCAGCCGGTCGGGAGCCTCGGTGAACCGCTCCCGTGCGGTCTCCGGATCGACGTCCAGCAGCACCGTCAGATGCGGTACGAGCCCGCTCGTCGCCCAGCGCGAGATCCGGGCGATCTCGGTCGGGGAGAGGTCGCGGCCCGCGCCCTGGTAGGCGACGGACGAGTCGATGTAGCGGTCGGAGATGACGATCGCACCGCGCTCCAGCGCCGGGCGGACGACCGAGTCGACGTGCTCGGCGCGGTCGGCGGCGTACAGCAGTGCCTCGGCCCGGTTGGACAGCCCGGCCGACGAAACGTCCAGCAGGATCGAGCGCAGCCGCTTGCCGACCGGTGTCGCGCCCGGCTCGCGGGTGACGACGACCTCGTGGCCCTTGGCGCGGATCCACTCGGCGAGCGCCTCGACCTGGGTGGACTTGCCCGCGCCGTCGCCGCCCTCCAGGGCGATGAAGAAACCGGTCGCGGCGGGGGCGACGGCCGGGTCGCCGCCGCGCAGCGCCTCACGCAGATCGCGGCGCAGCGGCACTCCGGAGCGGTCGTCCGTCTTGGCGAGGACGATCACGGCGACCGGCAGCAGCAGCGCGCCGATCAGCATCAGGGCGAAGGCCGCTCCACCGTGCTCGAAGACGAAGTCGCCCGAGCCCAGCCGGTGGGCACCGATCGCGGCGGCCAGCAGCGGACCCGCGAGCGCGCCGAGCGCGATGAGGACCCGTACGACGGCCTGGAGGTGCTCGGTGGTCCTGGCCCGGCGGAACTCCTCGGTCTCCTGGTCGACCAGGACATGACCGGTGTGGGCGGCGACGCCCGCGGCGTAACCGGCGAGCACCGCGATCATCAGCACGGTTGCCGTGTCCGGCACAAGGCCCATGGCGAGCAGCGCGACGCCGGTGACGGCGGTGGCCAGAGCGAGCAGCCGGCGCCGCGACAGGGTGGGCAGCACCTTCCCCGCGGTCCGGATGCCGACCCCCGTGGCGCCGGTCAGGGCAAGGATCACCAGCGCGAAGGTGGCGGGTCCGTTCTCGTACGCGTCGACGATACGGCCGACGAGCTTGTGCCGGACGACATCCTGGGACGTGCGCTTCTCCCGGCTCACCTCCCA
Source organism: Streptomyces sp. NPDC006510 (assembly GCF_040611955.1). NCBI lineage: Bacteria > Bacillati > Actinomycetota > Actinomycetes > Kitasatosporales > Streptomycetaceae > Streptomyces > Streptomyces sp. NPDC006510. The sequence continues at coordinate 24,929 of NZ_JBEXPH010000128.1, forward strand.
GG